>CAZRFT010000275.1:0-5135 GCA_964599255.1 uncultured Neptunicoccus sp.
ACAGCCAAGCGGCGCATCGCTGGCAGATCATGTGTCGCGCCCAGAAATTTCGGTGCGCTCGCTTGCACAGCCCCATAAAGGATGATCCAGATGGCCATAAATCCACCGGTTAAGAAAAATGCCTCTCTGTTGCCCGCCGCCGATCCATCGGACAGAAGGGAGGTGAAATAAATCGGTAAACCCACCACAAACCAAACGTCCCGCGCGCCAAATAAAAAAACCCGCGCCGCCGACAGCCAGTTAATGGCTGGCTGTCTCGAAAACACCTGTGAAAACTTCACGCCTTGCCGTCCCGCAGGCAGACCACTTGGCATAAACACCAGGATCGCAAGCAGAACCGCGACCAAAAACCCAGCCATCCCCCAAAGCGTGGGTATAAAGCCAAATACCCCCAAAGCCCCGGCACCCAAAAAGAAGCCCAATCCTTTGACAGCATTTTTGGATCCGGTCAGCAGCGCCACCCATTTGAAAAGACCACCACCTGACTTGGGCGCAAGAAGCTTAACCGCGGATTTTGAACTCATCTTGGTTAAGTCTTTGGCAACACCAGCTGCACCTTGCACCATCGTGACAAAGGCAACGCTTGCGGCTATGCTCCAAGCGGGTTCTAAAAAGGTCAACGCAACAAGGGCCGCGATCTGGACGCTTAATCCCAAATAAAGCGTGCGCGTCAGCCCAAACCGTGCGGCCAACCAGCCAGCCCCAAGATTGGTGATGATACCCGCAATCTCATAAAGCAAAAATAAATAGGCAAGCTGAATTGGGGAAAAGCCAAGCGTATGAAAATGGAGCAGCACCAACATGCGGAGCGCGCCATCGGTCAGCATAAAACTCCAATAGGCAAGTGTGACCGCGAAATACGCCCGAACCGGATTTTCGTTCAAACGGAAGCCCCAACCATCTTGGCGACATCGATCAGGCGATGGGCATATCCCCATTCATTGTCATACCAAGCATAGATTTTAACATGGGTCCCATTCACCACCATCGTTGCGGGCCCATCAACGATAGAGCTGCGTTTATCATTTACATAGTCGGCAGAGACAAGCGGACGCTCTTCAAAGCCCAAAATCCCAATAAGTTCAGTGTGACTTGCCACTTTCAAAGCGGCATTCACGTCCCTCTCCGCTACTTCCTGTTCAACCTCGAACACACAATCCGTCAGCGAGGCATTCAAAAGCGGCACACGCACGGCCTGGCCGTTTATCTTGCCCTCAAGCTGTGGGAAAATTTGCACAATAGCCTTGGCCGAGCCTGTGCTTGTTGGGATCAAAGAATTCAGCGCCGAACGGGCGCGTCGCAGATCCTTATGCGCGCGATCGACAATCACTTGGGTATTGGTCACATCATGGATCGTTGTCATAGAGGCATGCTTGATCCCAAAATTTTCAAGGATAACTTTAACAACTGGGGCCAAGCAATTTGTCGTACAGCTTGCCGCCGTAATCACTTTGTGTTCGCTTGGATTATAGTCGTCCTGATTGACACCCATCACAATATTTGCGGCGTCTTTTTCTTTTACAGGTGCGCTGACCACGACCTTTTTGACGCCCGCCTCAAAATAGGGCGCGAGCTTGTCATTGGTTCGAAATGCGCCCGTGCAATCGATAACGACATCAACCCCATCCAATGGAAGCTCGTTGATATTGCGCGTGTTCACAAATGGGATTTTGGTGTCATTGATGCTGATCGAATTTTCATCATGACTGATTTTCGCATCCCAGCGCCCATGCACTGTATCAAATTCCAATAGATGAGCATGCATCGCCGCATCCCCCATCGCATCATTGACAAAGGCGATTTCAGCGCCGCTTTCGATCAAAGGCCGGATCGCGAGTTTGCCGATACGTCCCAATCCGTTGATTGCATAAGTGGTCATCACAATTCCTCTAGCTATACCCGCATCATATAAAGATCTGATGCGTTAGCTCAAGGTTTTGGAAGCTGACCTGCGTCATGGCGGCTTAGAAAATCACCTTAATACAAACACAAGAATGCCAAACCCAAGTGTCTAGAACGCATATCACGCCCCTATAATCCTAGGCGAAACAATTCACGAAGGGATAACTCAGTTAGTTAGGACCGAAGCCTGCTTCGGCAAGAGTTCCAGATCCAACTAAAGTCCTAGCTTGGCTAAGAATTTTTGAAAGGCACCGTCGCTCAAAGGTTTATCTTTAGTTAATTTAGATAGGGCGCTGTCTGCAGACATCTGAGCTTGTTCGATTTGTTGGTCCAAGTCAGCCTTTTCAGTTTCCAAAGCAGCTATTTCAGCAGCGACCTCTGCGTCAGATCGCAGTCCGGATTTTTGGTCTTCTAAAGTTGCAACATCGTCTTCGTAGGTAGCTGAGGCAGGATCCAACCCAGCGATTTGAGCATCAATATCCTCAATGGTTGTTTCATTTTCTAGCGCCAAAATTTGACCATCAATCTCATCTAATTGATTGGACAAGCTATCAACTTCACGCACTGAGTCACGATACGTCCTTGCAATCCCATGGACCGAATTTTCATTCGCATTTGCCAGAGCGTTTTCATTGGCATTAATAACGCCATTTAATTTTTTTAACTCTGATGCGTGGCCCTCTGGTTTGTCGGCACCGTTTCCATTCCCGTTACCATGACCATTACCATTACCATTACCATTACCATTACCGTTCCCATTACCGCCCGCGTTTTCAGAATTTCCGTTATTACCGTTATTTTTAGCGACAGACATGTCTGGCGTTCCGACAAGCGACAAGGCGGCAATAGCCACCAAGAAATAAGAATTCTTTCCAAAATGCATAGGCATATCGACCTCCAGTCTCGAATCTTGAAATTTCACCCAATGAAATGATCCTAAAGAATTATGGATCAAATGTGGAACAAGAAAGGCCAGATTGTCCGGATTGAAAACTAAGCAATCATCAAATCATTTTCCTTTGGCAACCATCTTCAAGCCTAAATGTTTCGTAAAGATTTGGCATCCTTCCGCCATAAACGTTGCGTCAGCCCGCTTGCCAAGCCCGCGATTAAGGAACAGATTTACGCCCATGATCACACGTGAAGATAATTTCAAACCCTACGAGCTTCCCAGAACCTGGGATCGCATCAAACATGTCGCTGCCCTTCCACCACAGAAAATTCTGCTTTCAGTGGTCTCTATTGCCCTTGTGCTCTTCGTTTGGAACTTCCAACCCGTGCTGCTGTGGTATGTGCTCGCGGGCATCGTGCTACAGTATTTCATCGAATATTCGATCCACCGCTTTCTCTATCACATGGCCCCACCAGAAGAAGTGAACGAACTTTTCAAGTGGCTTTATAGCTCACATTGGGGCCACCATGATTTTCCAAACAATCCCAATCTTTGGGGCGGTCATGGATTGCTATTTGTCCCGATCCTATCGACAATATTCTTGGGTCTGGGCACATTGATCCTTTGGACGGCTAACGCTCCTGATCCATTCTTCCGCGCGTTTATTACGGTCTATCTCGGTTCAATCCCTACCTACATCACTTACGAATGGGCGCACGTCACTGCTCATGCATCGGGCAAGAAAAATTGGTTGGAACGCTACATAACCAAGGAACATGCCTATCATCATTTTCAGGATTTCAGCACAAACTACCATGTGAACGCGGGCGGCATCATGGTGGACAAGGTTTTTGGCACAGCCTTTTCAAAGGACAAATATGTAAGGCCTGCCTATATCCGCACAATGGGGTTAGAACCTGATGATGCGCGTCTAATCGAGCTTCGCAACCTTTTTGCTGATGACTATAAAATCAGCGCCTCTGACATGAAAAAGGCGCTGAAATAGAAATCCGCTATGCGGGGATTGTTTCGGGTTTGTAATCTTTGGGCGCCACCGCGGTTGTCACCTTCCGCGCCAAATCAGCAGAGATCAAAGCATCCAAGGCCAAACGAAAACGATCATTCTTTTTCGATTTCGCGCGCAGCTCTTCAATATTCCAGCTTAGGATTTCAGCACCTTTCCCAAGCTTTGTTGTCGCGGATGCGGGCTGATTGGTCATATAGGCAACTTCCCCAACAAAGATGCGCGCGGGCAACGCAAACTTCTGCTTTTTCTTCATGGCGCTTAAATTCCCTGACAGAACATAATAGAGCTTTTCGTTCTCTTTGCTCTCTTTGGTAATTTGTTGGTTTTTGTCCGTGACTTCGCGTGTGGCCAGATTCATCAACGCCCGAAAATCACCAGGCGGTAACGTTTCGAATAGCGGGTATATATCCTTATGTGCCGCTGGAATGACGAGCTTAGAATTTCGATAATAAATTTGCGCAAGACCAATACAATTCGCGGTCCCCATAGCGACAGAGGTCAAAATCGCGGCCATTGGCTCCTCAATCGCCACCGCATAGTACCAGATGTAAAGCAGCGTTCCTAAATTCACCATCCAGCGCAATATAACTTGGTTGATAATCAGATAGCCGACGATGAAAGCGCCGCCAGCAGCATAAACAATCCAGTCAACAGGTATTAAGTCCATGTGCTTCCCCCATACTTATTCCAACAACGAGCCTCGCCCCGTCTTATAGTAAAATAAGCCCTAGTTGAGTGACAATTGAAACCCATTTTTTCCGACGCACAAAATGAGCTTCCCGCATGTTCGTAAAATTTTATCCATAAACCCGCTGCAGATGGGATTTTCTTGTTCGCATCCCAGAACCACAACACCAGAAAATTAACCGCTTTTGCTTATTCATATTCGAAAGGTTCAATTCGACAAAAGGGCAGATATGCGGATTTTAGTTACAGGTGGCGCAGGTTTTATTGGCTCTGCTTTTGTGCGTCAGGCGATTGCGAATGGTCATCGGATCATCAATTTAGATAAACTTACTTATGCAACAAATTTGGACAATTTAGCTCTCGTGGCGGGGCATGATCGCTACAGTTTTGAACAGGTCGATATTTGCGACAGGGACGAGGTAACCACCTGTTTTGCGCGATACAAACCTGATGCCGTTGCCCATTTTGCGGCGGAATCTCACGTTGATCGTTCCATCGGTGCCCCCGCACAATTCATTGAAACAAACGTTCTCGGCACGCAGAACCTATTGGAATGCGCACGAGCTCATTGGAACTCGCTCTCCGACGAACGGCAGACGGCATTTCGATTCTTGCACGTATCGACCG
>CAZRFT010000276.1:0-3127 GCA_964599255.1 uncultured Neptunicoccus sp.
AGAAAGCACTGAATGCAGGGCTGCTCGCCACGGTGAATTCCGATGATCCTAGTTACTTTGGTGGCTATGTTGGGGACAACTACAAAGCGGTTGCTAAGGCTGTGGAGCTAGACGCCCAAGATATCATCACCTTGGCAAAGAACTCTTTCAAAGCGAGTTTTGTTTCCGACGCTCAAAAACAAAAGCTACTTGATGCCGTAGATGCGCAGGTTGAAAAACTGGGAGGTTAACCTCGTTTCGCTTTCCTAAGTAGCTTCAACATGTCTTCGTTCGCTTTCCCATCAGGAACCAATCCTTGAGAACGCTGAAAGGCCGATAGCGCATCAATGGTGTTTGGGCCGAGAATACCATCAGGTTTGCCAACGTCGAAACCAAGCCTGTTTAGAAGCTTTTGCAACTCTACTTTTTCATCATAGAGAAGCGCACCTTCCCCCCGCGGCCAAGGTTGTTTGAATGCGCCACCGCCACCAATAAGGTCGGATAAATGACCAACGGCCAAGGCATAAGAGTTGGCGTTGTTGTATCGTTTAATGACAAAGAAATTCTTATAGACGGCAAAGGCGGGCCCGTCCGCCCCCGCAGGTAAGAAAATAGATGCCTCTCCATGATTGGGCACCTTGCCACCTGAAACAGTACGCACACCCAGCTGTGTCCAGCGCGCGGCACTTGCCTTTACCTTTAGGCTCGCATTTCCGTAGTTGAATCCAGCAGGTAATGTGACTTCGACCCCCCAAGGTTGACCTTTAACCCAGCCATGGCGCTTTAAATAGTTGGCAGTTGATGCAAGGGCATCACCTGGATCGCGCGGGTTCCAAACGTTTCGTTTTCCATCACCATCGAAATCAACGGCATAGGCTTGGTAGCTGGTGGGGATGAATTGGGTGTGGCCCATTGCGCCAGCCCAAGATCCGTTCATTCGATTAGGCGTTATATCGCCGCGTTGAATAATTTTTAACGCTTCGAGCAGCTGCGAACGCCCGAATTTTGCCCGACGCCCGTCATAGGCTAGTGTTGCTAAGGCTTCTATGATGTTGATATCGCCCAAATTTTCGCCGTAAGAGCTCTCTAGACCCCAGACCGCAACAACGGTTTCAGCTTCAACTCCATATTTATTTTCTATTTTGCGAAGCGTACCACGTTCTTTGCGGAATGCGGCTTTACCATTTGTTTGTCTTTTGGGAGAGGTGGCAACATCCAAATAATCCCAAATTTGTTTCGAAAACTCTGCCTGCTTGCGGTCCAATCCAAGAACGCGTTGGTTAAGCGTCACACCTTTGAAAGCGCGATCATAGACATTCGATTTTATGCCGTTGGCTTGCGCCGTGGATTTGAAATCTCTGATCCATTGTTGAAATCCCGCTTCTGATTGCGCCTCAACCATGGTGCCGACGCTCAAAATCAAAGATAGGAAAATTGTCGCTAAATACCGCATTCGCCTGCTCGTTTTTGTTTTTACTTTTCATTAACTTACCTCGAAAGTAGCAATTTCCAAATCACAAATCGAAACTCTGTGGCAATCGGCACCTATTTGCGCCGCCTTTTTACACGACGTGATTTTTTTGGCTTTGCGCGACTTGAACCTTTAGGCATGGGTTTTCCATCCAAACTCAGAATTTGTAAGGTTAACCCACCCGTAACAGCCGTTGCATCGACAAGCTCGACCGTACACGGCATACCCACGGCGATGACCCGCCCGCTATCTTCGCCTTTCAGTGTGTTCTCGCGTGCATTGAATCGCCAATACTCACGACCCAAATGGGCAAGCGGCACTATCCCGTCGGCACCGGTTTCATCTAAGCGGACAAACAGACCAAATTTTGCGATGCCAGAAACGCGCCCTTTAAACTCCGCGCCCACTCGATCGGCCAGATAGGCGGCGAGGTAGCGGTCGTTGGTATCGCGCTCTGCTTCCATCGACCGCCGTTCGGTCATGGAAATCAAATCACCTGTTTCCCCGAGTTTATCCTCTTCGAGAAAAGTAATCCCATCATCACCCCAGCCATGTGCGGCTATCAGAGCGCGATGGACAATTAAATCCGCATACCGACGGATGGGCGAGGTGAAATGAGCATATCGCTTCAAATTTAATCCGAAATGTCCAAGGTTTTGCGGCGCGTAATAAGCCTGTGTCATGGAGCGAAGAACAGACATATTAATAACTTCTTTATCCTCGCTCTCTTGGGCAGCGTCCAAAAGCTTGTTGATATGAGCTGTCTTTAAAACCTGTCCCTTGGCCAGATTTAACCCAGCCGCCGTTGCTACCTCTCGCAATTGATCGAGCTTTTCGACGCTGGGCTCTTCATGCACGCGGTAAAGAAACTTGCGGGTATGATGCTCTAGTGTCTCTGCGGCGCACACATTTGCCATAACCATAAATTCTTCGACGAGCTTGTGTGCGTCAAAGCGTTCTTTGTAGTCAACGGAGGTAACTTTTCCCTCGGCTGATAAGACAATCTTTCGCTCTGGCAAATCAAGGTTCAGGGGTTGGCGTTTGTTTCGCTCTTTGCTGGCAGCATGATAAGCTGCAAACAAGTCCGCTATCGGACCTTTCAAAGGCTCCGTCATATCATCATGGGTGCCATCGGCTGCTGCTTGGGCTTGCTCATAGGACAGGGATGCGGGCGAACGGATAAGCCCTCGATGAAATTCATGTTCCAATCGTACGCCATTTTTATTCATACGGATTTTCAGTGCGACACAGGCGCGATCAACACCTTCGTGAAGCGAGCATAAATCGCCGGACAAATCATCTGGTAACATTGGGACTACGCGGTCAGGAAAATAAGAGGAATTCCCGCGGTGGCGCGCCTCTTTATCAAGAGCAGATCCGGGGCGGACATAGTGGGCAACATCGGCAATTGCGACCCAGACGATAAACCCACCTTCATTCTTGGGGTCATCATCGAGGATGGCACAAATCGCATCATCGTGATCACGTGCATCATGAGGATCGATCGTGAATAGCGGAAGTTCCCGCAAATCGGTTCGATCACCCAATTCCACGGGTTGTGCACCAGCCGCTTCTTCCAGGGCTTCTTTTGGGAATTCGTTTGGAATCCCGTGCTGAAAAATCGCGATCAAACTAATTGCTTTGGGGGCAGAGGGGTCGCCAACGACATCGACAATA
>CAZRFT010000277.1:0-14283 GCA_964599255.1 uncultured Neptunicoccus sp.
GGTTCGTAGAAGGTTACGTCTCCAAGCTCTAGGGTCAATCTTTCGCCATCGGCGATTAAATTCATATCGGCGGTCATTTCATCCCACGCATTTTTCAATGCATCGAGCAACACATCTTCAGATTGGGCGCGTAGGTCGCGATAAGGTCCATCGTTTGGTCCATTACCAATTTCAACAATTTCAGAAAGATCGTAGCCGAGAATCATCGGCTCGAGCTCTGTCACAATACGAATATCAATTTCATTGTCGTTAATCGTTAAATCGACGATCGAAGGTGTGATTTCATGTGCAAATGCACGCTCGCTAAGCCCAGCAAATACGGCAATTGTTGACAAGAGGGCCAACAAAGCGATGGTGGCATAATCGAGAGTTGCGCGAATGTGAGAGTACATGAGAGTTTTTATCCGAATTTTGATTGGATGCTTGTTTAGCGGATGGGCACTTTTCGTCAATGCCCACGAATATTGGGTCTCTCCCAGCGCGTACACGTTGGAAGCCTCTGACCGGCTAATTGTTAATTTGCGAAATGGCGAAGATTTCAAGGGCAATTTTCTACCTTTCAACCCCCCCACAACCGCGCGATTTGAGGTTCATGCCAAAGAGGGTTCCGCCAAACTTGGGAAAACGATCGGAGATAAACCAGCGTCAAGTGTTATCGGGCTTCCTGATGGATTGGTGACCGTTCTCTACCAATCAAAAAATGAAGCTATTACATATGACGATGAAATGAAGTTCAGAAAATTTGCAGCTGCGCATGATTTCAGTAACTTGTTGGGGGCCGATAAGATGAAGCTGCCAATCAAAGAAAAGTATTTCAGATACGCTAAAATGCTAGTTTCGGTTGGCTCTGGCGCAGGAAGTGACCGAGCATACGGACTAGAATATGAGCTTATCGCTCTTACCAATCCTTATATTCCTGCTGGCAGAGAAACGATGACTTTTGAATTACGCTATCAGGGAAGTCTTGTTTCAAATCGTCAGGTTGAGATTTTTGAAAAACCAGTTGGAACGAATTCGGATACAAAAGAAACTCAGCTTCAAACGGATGCAAATGGTCGGTTGAAGTTCCAGGTCAAGCCTGGCTTTGAATATTTGGTGAATTCTGTTTTGCTTCGCAAAGCAACTGAAAAGGCGGATTGGGTCTCCCACTGGGCCTCAGCAACATTTGCTATTCCGGCTCTGTAAGCTTGCCATTTTAACGTCACTAAGTTAACGCAACTCCCAACAAATTAGGAGCCATCGTAATGGATAAATTCGAAACAGTATCCGGCGTCGCCGCACCGATGCCCTTGGTTAATATCGACACAGATATGATCATCCCCAAGCAGTTTTTGAAAACCATTAAACGTTCGGGTCTAGGCGTGAACCTCTTCGACGAAATGCGCTACGATGCGGATGGCAATGAGATTTCAGATTTCGTGCTTAACAAAGCTGCTTATCGCAATGCTGAAATCCTAGTGGCTGGTGAAAACTTTGGTTGTGGCTCGTCACGCGAACATGCCCCGTGGGCTTTGAAAGACTTTGGGATCAAGGTCGTAATTTCCGAAAGTTTCGCTGACATCTTTTACAATAACTGCTTCAAGAACGGCATTTTGCCCGTCACGCTTCCCGCTGACGCTGTGGCCGTTTTAATGGAAGACGCGGAACGCGGTGAAAACGCACGCATCACGGTGGATTTGGAGAATCAAGTAGTTTCGTCAACTGATGGTACGGAATTTTCCTTTGAGGTGGATGAGTTCAAAAAGCATTGTTTGCTAAATGGGTTAGACGACATCGGCTTAACCAACCAAAAAGTGGATCATATTGCGGCGTTCGAAGAGAAGCACAACGCAGCCCAGCCTTGGGTCTGAAGCCGAATAATCCGACCTTTTGAAGAATCGGTTTCATCGAGTTAGCCTGTAGGTCGTAAAAGGTAACAGGATCGACAATTGTACGCCCGTATTTCCATCGCTGCATTTCGTGCGCTTTTAGTTGCGGGATTTGTTGTTGTTAAATCAGCGCTGGTTGCACAAACAGGCTCCGTCGAAGGCGACCTGTTTGTCTTCACTGTGGCGCTTTTGGTCGCCCTATTTGTATTTATTGAATACGCATCTGATATGCCCTCGATGCTCGAGTTTCGCTATGCGCCCCCATATAACCGAATGCGATTTTTGATCGCCGTCGTCATCGCATTTGCTCTTTGTTCAGATACTTATTCACAAAATCTGTTCTATGCCGAAGGGTTCAATGCAACGACGGGGAACTCTTTTGTTGGGATTTTCTCGATTTGGCCCGCACCTGGACATTACCTTTACACCGTCTTGGATTATGCGAACCAAGATCCAGTATATTGGTTGTTCGATAACGTTGCTCTGGCAAGCATGTTGGGCTTCGCCTGCGTCTTGGTCGCTGGGATTTATATTTGGATTTCGCCATGGCCGTTGGGTCGCGAAGGCTTCAATCTGTGGCCCAATATGCCGAGCTTCAATCCGGCAAGCGGTCGAAGCGCATCGGATCTGCTTGCAGTCGTGGCATTGGCTAATATCATCCTGTTTTTTGTTCTACCTTATTGTCTGACCTTTTTGATTTCACTTGCTCAACAAGATTTAGGTTTCGATTTTAGATACACGCCCGTATTTACATTCTGGGTTTTATTCACTTGGATTACCTTGCCGCTTTTCTGCCTGTTCAAAGCAATCGCATTGTTGAAGCTATGTGTCCTAGCCGAAAGCCTGCGGAAATTGGAAAGCGGTACCGAGTAGGCGAGTTCATTCTTGACGCTTCCTTTCACGCGACATATGCCGCAAGCGATATTTTTTTAGGAGCACAAGCCCATGTCAAATCCCTCTCTTCTCATCCTCGCTGGTGACGGTATCGGCCAAGAGGTTATGGCCGAAGTTCAAAAGATCATTTCTTGGTTTGGTGACAAGCGTGGCCTGAAATTTGACGTGGACGAAGACCTGATTGGCGGTGCCGCATATGATGCGCATGGCGAGCCTCTGACCGACGCGACAATGGTAAAAGCCCAAGCGGTAGACGCTGTGCTCTTGGGTGCGGTTGGTGGACCGAAATATGATGAGCTTCCCTTTGATGTTAAGCCAGAACGTGGGCTGCTGCGTATTCGCAAGGAGATGGATTTGTTTGCCAACCTTCGCCCCGCTCAGTGTTTTGATGCTTTGGCTGAATTTTCCTCTTTAAAGCGCGAAATCGTAGCCGGCCTCGATATTATGATCGTGCGCGAACTAACGTCTGGTTCTTATTTCGGCGAACCGCGTGGGATTTTTACTGAAAACAATGAGCGCGTTGGCATCAATACTCAGCGCTATACCGAAAGCGAGATTGATCGCGTTGCACGGTCCGCCTTTGAGTTGGCAATGCGCCGAAACAAAAAATTGACCTCGATGGAAAAAGCAAACGTTATGGAATCTGGTATTCTGTGGCGCGAGGTCGTGACCGAAATTGGAAAAGAATATCCAGAGGTGGAACTGGAACACATGTATGCAGACAATGGCGCGATGCAGCTGGTACGCGCGCCTAAGCAGTTTGATGTGATTCTGACCGATAACCTATTTGGCGATTTACTGTCTGATTGTGCCGCGATGCTGACGGGTTCACTTGGCATGTTGCCTTCTGCATCTTTGGGCTCGCCTATGGAAAATGGACGTCCAAAGGCGCTCTACGAGCCAGTACATGGTTCCGCGCCTGATATCATGGGACAAAACAAGGCGAATCCATCAGCCTGTATTTTGAGCTTTGCAATGGCCTTGCGCTATAGCTTTGACCAAGGTGCAGAGGCGGATCGTCTGGAAAAAGCGGTGAATGATGTTCTGGGCAAGGGGATCCGCACCGGTGATTTGATGCAAGCCGATGGTGGTAAACCTGTGTCAACAACCGAGATGGGTGACGCTATTGTGGCAGAGCTAGAAGCCTCTCTCTAGTTACGAATAAATGAAGTCGTAAAAGCGAGCTTCGGCTCGCTTTTTTTATTTTCTTTACCGCTGAATATTTCTCAGACACATTATTTTGGAATGCAATATTTCCAGGAGAGAACCCAAAATGACCAACACTGATATCGCACTTGAGATCGTCGATTTGGATCGTTTTCCAATTGCTGATCTCGACGCAGGGCCGGGTGCTGCGTTTCTACTTAAATGTCAAAAACATATGGAAGCTCATGGGTGGTGTAATTTCGATGGTTTTATTCGCCCTGATGCTCTGGCTAAATTTCGCGAAGAGGCAAATTCGATTTTGCCCACTGCGGAGATACTTCGCGTTAAGCGTAATATTTATCAGGGTGCCATTGATCCCAATTTACCAAAGGATGATCCACGCCGCATGGAATTCATCCATATCGCTTCTCAATTGGCAGACGATCAAATTCCGATGGAAACAACGTTAAAACGATTTTACCATTCGGAATTGGTGACTGAGTTTGTCCGCCGTGTTCAAAACAAAGACCAGCTGTATCGTTGCGCTGATGAATTTCAGGCATTGAATGTCGTGGCTCTCCATCCTGGCAGCTGGCACGCATGGCATTATGATACCACCGAATGCACGGTCACCCTTTTGCTTCAAGCAGCGGAACGGGGTGGCGAGTTTACCTTTTTACCCAATTCCCGAACGGATCAAACTGAAGATAGAGCGGCCGTGGATCGCCTGCTATCAGGTGACATGAGTCAGGCCAAAACTTTTTCCCGCGGCGCTGGGGCATTTACGCTTTTCCGCGGTGGATATTCTCTTCACGGGGTAACCGAGGTAGAAGGTATGATTCCTAGAATTTCAGCCGTTATGACCTATGACGAACAACCTGGGCAGGTAATTAGCGACGAGATCAATATTCGAATTTATGGCAAGCGTGTGGAAAAAATCCTATCAGAACGCCAAACCACCTAAGAAAGCAAATCGATGAAAAAAGCTCTACTGGTAATTGATGTTCAAATGGCGCTTGCACATGATGATGCTGCAGGCGCTGAACGTTCCTGTCCTCAAGCTGAAGACAACATAGCGAAGCTGTTGGCCAAGTTTCGCGACAATGGTGAGGCCATCATTCATATCCATCATCACGGTACTGATCCTGACGATCCGTTTCATCCAGATGCCGACGGATCGAAGGTTCAGCCGCTCGCAGATCCCCAAGAGGGTGAGCCGGTTATCATCAAAACAACAAGCAGCGGTTTCGTGAATACGAGTCTTGGCGCAACGCTTAAGAAGTTTGGAATAGAGCAGGCCATTCTTTGCGGCGCGACGGCTAATCACTGTGTGGAATCCACAACAAGAAGTGCCGCTGATTTTGGTTTCAGCCCGATTTATGTTTCAGATGCGGTGTGGGCTTACGGTGTCACAGGGCCAGATGGACAAAATCATACTGGCGCACAAATACACTCAACTTGTCTTGCAACACTCAAAGGTGAAATAGCCGAAGTTGAAGATACGGAGACGGTGCTCGCATCCTTTTAGCCCTTCAAAAACCCGCCAGATTGCCGCGACCAAAAATTGGCGTACAGCCCTTTTGCCGCCAATAACTTTTTGTGGGTTCCCTCTTCTACAATTCGACCTTCGTCCAAGACGACAATTCTGTCCATTTGCGCAATGGTGGACAGCCGATGCGCAATCGCGATCACGGTCTTGCCTTCCATCATCCCATAAAGCGTATCTTGAATCGCTGCTTCGACCTCTGAATCCAGCGCACTTGTAGCTTCGTCCAATACAAGGATGGGTGCATCTTTAAGTATCACGCGCGCAAGTGTGACGCGTTGGCGCTGACCGCCAGATAATTTGACTCCGCGTTCACCTACGTGAGCGTCATAACCCTTGCGCCCCTCCGGATCCTCAAGATCTACAATGAACTCATGCGCCTCCGCCCTTTTGGCAGCATTTATCATGTCCTCTTCGGTCGCATCAGGGCGGCCATAGAGAATGTTATCCCTTACTGAGCGATGGAGGAGGGCGCTGTCCTGCTGAACCATGCCGATCTGAGCGCGAAGACTGTCTTGCGTCGCTTGACGAATATCTTGCCCATCAATCAGTATTGCGCCGCCTTCGATGTCATAGAAACGAAGGAGTAATTTCACGAGTGTGGATTTACCGGCACCCGACCTGCCGACCAATCCAATTTTCTCTCCAGGTTGAATGTTCAAATCAACCTTCGTTAACCCACCCGTCTCTTTCCCGTAATGATGGGTCGCACCCTTAAGCTCAATTTTTCCTTTGGTCATTGCTAGGGGCTTCGCATCCGTCGCATCGGTCAATGTGATAGGCTCGGTAATTGTCTCCATACCTTCCTGAACAACGCCAAGTGACCTGAAGAAGCTCGAAAGCGCCCACATGATCCAACCGGTCATGGCATTTAGGCGAAGCGTCAAAGCGGTCGCTGCAGCTATGATGCCGACCGTCGCTGCCCCGCTCGACCAAAGCCAAATGGCATAGCCAACGACACCCACGCTCAAAAGGCCGTTCAAAATAACAAGGCCGAAATCCATTAAAGTGAAAATCCGCATCTCGCGCGCAAAGGTTTGGCGCGTCTCTTCGATTGCTTCTTTGGCGTATTCAAGCTCTTCGTCGTGATGTGCAAAGAGTTTCACGGCGTGGATATTGGTGTAACTGTCTACCACACGCCCCGTCGTCATTGATCGCGCATCCGCGCTGGCTTTCGATGCGGGTCCAACACGTTTCAAGGTCCATCTAACCAAAAAACCATATAGCACGAGCCAAGCAAGCAATGGGAGCGCCAGTCGCGGATCCGAACTTGCGAGTAAGACGCCCGCACCGATAAAATAAGCCAGCGCGAAAGTTATGGCATCAAAGACCTGAAAAACAGCCTCGCCTGCGCTTGGGGGCGTTTGCATGATCCGGTTTGCGATGCGGCCCGCAAAATCATTTTCGAACCAGCCCACAGATTGGCGCAAAACCTGCTTATGCGCGCGCCAACGATAAAGCGTGCCATAATTCGGCATCAGTCCATTGTTGAGCAATAGCACATCAAAAAATTGAATGATTGGGCGAACCAGCAAGAGGAAGATAACAACTGCAATCATCTCGGTTCCATAGTCTGACCAAAAGCTAGCGGGGGTGGTTTGTCCGAACAAATCAACCAAACGCCCCATATAAAAGATCAAGCCAATCTCGATGCTGGCAACGACAATGGAAAACAACGTTAGAACAATGAATAGCCCACGAAAGGGTTTGGACCATTCCCACATAAACGGCAGAAGTTTACGCGGCGGCGTATCTGTTTCTTTGTAAGAAACATAAGGATCGACGAGCTTTTCAAAAAACTGAAACATAATCGCTGCCCTCCGCGCAGCCAGTCAGAATAGCCAAGAACCGTTGCTACGTCCATGCTCGAATAAAAAGAAAGCACCTCGGGATACGAGGCGCTTCCAATGTCGAAAGGGAAGGATGTTACGCCGGTCCTTTCATCTGTTTCAAAATTCTACAGATATCCAGAATCTCAAATGATGATTGTCACACTTTGGCCTGAAGTTTGTATTGTATTTGTATACATATTGTGCACAATTATTTGAGGAGAATCACTTCATGCCCATTGCGTCAAAAGAAAACGCTCTTGCTGATATTCGGCGCCGCATTCTTTCAACAGAGATTGCACCAGGTGCCGATTTAGAGGAATCGCGTTTGTCGGAGACCTATGGAATCTCTCGAACTCCGCTGCGCGAAATTTTCCAAAAGCTAGCTGGCGAAGGCTACGTCACCTTATCGCCAAATCGCGGGGCTAAAGTTGCGTCTATGGATTTGGGAATTATGCGTAGCTTCTTTCAAACCGCGCCGATGATCTATGCCAGCATTGCGCGCCTAGCAGCGACTGCACGAACAGATGCTCAACTTAAAGACATCAAAGCGGTTCAATCAAAATTTAAAGAGGCTCTGCGCGAACGGAACAGTGGTGGTGCCGCGCTAGCCAATCACCGCTTTCACGCCCTAATCGGGGATATGGCTCATAATGCGTATCTTTCGGCAGCCCTTGAACGCTTGCTGATTGATCACACCAGAATGAGCCAGACCTTTTACGCACCCGCATCAGATGGCGAACAGGAGCTTATTGATTCAGCTGCTGATCAACATGACGCAATGATCGCGGCACTCGAGGCAAGCGACGCAGAATTAGTGGTTCAATTGACGTTGGATCATTGGGATTTATCACGCAATCGGATGGAGCACTTTGTTCGCCCCGATCCATTGCCTATGGAGAATGCACATGCAGTTTGAAGGGATATATACACCCATTGTGACGCCCTATCATGACGATTTTTCGTTAAACGAGGCGGCTCTGAAAGAGACCGTGGAACTACTTATTGGCGCTGGCGTGCACGGTATTATCGTCGCCGGGACCACTGGCGAATACTATGCGCAATCCATGGATGAGCGCATGGATATGATGAAGCGCGTCAAAAAGTTGATCCGAGGGCGCGTTCCTATGATTGTTGGAACAGGTGCCATTCGGACCGAGGACAGCATCGACTATGCAACTGCCGCGAAAAAGCTAAAGGCCGAT
Source organism: uncultured Neptunicoccus sp. (assembly GCA_964599255.1). Taxonomy (GTDB): domain Bacteria; phylum Pseudomonadota; class Alphaproteobacteria; order Rhodobacterales; family Rhodobacteraceae; genus Amylibacter. Next base: position 8,489 of record CAZRFT010000277.1, read on the forward strand.
GCCATATTAGTTGCCACACCACCCTATGCCTACCCAACAGGGCGCGAGATCGCGCTTCATGCGCTTGCTGTGGATCGGGCGGCGGATTTGCCAGTGATGCTATACAACTACCCAGGTCGAATGAGCGTAGATATGGATGAAGAGTGCCTAGATCGCTTGGGGCGTTCATCCAATTTCTGCGCGATCAAAGAAAGCTCTGGCGATGTAAACCGCTTGCACATGCTCGCACGTGATTATCCGCATATCGCGCTGTCATGTGGTATGGATGATCAAGCGTTGGAATTTTTTGCTTGGGGCGCACGGTCTTGGGTTTGTGCTGGATCTAACTTTGCACCCGAAGCCCATATAGCTATGTATCGCGCTTGTGCAGTTGATGGCGATTTTGCACGTGGACGCGCGATTATGTCGGCAATGCTGCCTTTGATGCGTGTGCTCGAACAAGGGGGCAAATTCATCCAATGTATTAAACATGGTTTGACAATGCGAGGCATCAATGCTGGGCCACCCAGAAAGCCCTTGCAACCATTAAACAAGGATGACCGCCGCGCCCTTGAAGAAGTCATTCGCAACATGAACACGACAATTTCAGCCATAGAAGGATCTGGCCAATGAGCGACCTTTTGACCAAAGCAGAATATAAGGCAATTGCCAAAGAGATCGACTTGCCGCGCACGCCATATATCGATGGTAAATTCAAAGCTGGACGCGGAAAGAAGTTAAAAACAATCAATCCCGCAACTGGCAAGGTTCTGGCAGAAATCTCCACCGCGTCAAAAGCTGATGTTGATCTGGCTGTTTCGAAAGCCCGTGAAAGTTTTGAACAGGGTCACTGGGCGCGCCTCCATCCAAGTGAGCGCAAGGATGTTTTAATCAAACTTTGCAAGTACATCACGCGGCGCAAGCATGAATTGGCTGTTATGGAAAGCTTGGAAAGCGGCAAGCCAATCCGTGATTGTCAGGACATCGATATTCCTGAAACGATCAATACCATCAAATGGCACGCGGAAGCCGCAGATAAAATTTATGACCAAACTTCGCCCGCGGGGGACGATGCGGTTTCAATGATTGTACGCGAGCCCATCGGCGTTGTTGCTGCGATCCTTCCATGGAATTTCCCTTTGCTGATGTTGGCTTGGAAAATTGCACCTGCCTTGGCAGCAGGGTGCTCGATCATCGTGAAACCTGCTGAACAAACTTCTATGACAGCCCTACGTATTGCAGAACTAGCAACCATGGCGGGCGTTCCGCGCGGTGTCTTTCAAGTTTTGCCAGGCGATGGGCCATCCGTGGGTGAGCCGCTTGGGCGGCACATGGATGTCGATATGGTGACTTTCACCGGCTCCACAGAAACTGGGCGCCGCTTTCTTACCTATGCAGGTGAAAGCAATCTGAAAAAAGTGACCTTGGAATGCGGTGGTAAAAATCCAGCAGTTGTTTTGGCGGATGCGGAAAACCTCGATGCCGTCGCAGAACATATCGTGACGGCTGCGTTCTGGAATATGGGCGAGAATTGTTCTGCTGCATCGCGCTTGATTGTCCATAAAGATGTCAAAGCGCCTCTATTAAAACGGATTGAAGCACGCATGCGCGATTGGAAAACGGGCGACCCACTTGACCCCAAAAATTATTTGGGTGCCCTGATCGACAAGGATCACGCGAAGAAAGTTTCCTCGTATATGAAGGGAAAACCATTGATCGGCGGAAAAGCGGATGGGTGCTTTATCGAACCAACGGTTTATGAAGTGAAGAAATCCGACAAGCGCGTTAAGGAAGAGATTTTTGGCCCCATCCTGTCCGTGATTGAAGTGGCATCAACAGCAGAGGCGATTGAGCTTGCCAATGCCACCGAATATGGATTGGCCGCTTCGGTATTCACGGCAAATTCGCGCACCGCAATCCGCGCCGCGCGCGCCATTCGCGCAGGGACAGTGACTGTAAATTGTTACGGCGAAGGCGACGCAGCAACTCCCTTTGGCGGTTACAAACACTCCGGCTTTGGCGGACGAGACAATGGTATTCACGCCCATGATCAATACACGGAAATCAAAACTATTTGGATCGATCTGACGGATCCAGCAGATGGGGACAATGTCGGATGAGCCGCGTCGGGTTTATAGGAACGGGCCATATCGCGGCCCCAATCGCGCGTTTTCTCCATAGTAAAGGACATCAGATAACGGTAAGCGAAAGAAACGCAGATACCGCTGCCGATCTTCAGGGAAAAATTGGTGCTAAGATAGAGGCCAACCAAGGGGTCATCGACAATAGCGATATCGTTTTCTTGTGTTTACGTCCAACTGTTGCGGAACAAGCAATCAAAGATCTGACTTTCCGCGCGGACCAACGCATCATTTCGGTTATGGCAGGTGTGCCAGAGGCGAAGTTGCGAGAATTGTGTGCACCTGCATCACAGTTTGTGCAGACCATCCCGCTTGGATTTTTAGAACAAGGTGGGTGTCCATTGGCGGCCTATGGAAACGATGCATTGCTCGCTGAATTGTTCGAACCAGAGAATCCAGTGGTGAAAGTTGGATCGGAAACATCGTTGAACGCACATTTCGCAATTTGCGCTTTTGTACCCGGAGTCTTGGATTTGATGCACACAGCCTCATCTTGGCTCGCCGATCAAACTGGAGATGTAAAATCCGCAGAATTTTTTACTTCTCAACTGCTCGGAGGATTTTTGGAGGTCATGGATAATGACTCCGTTGGCTTTCTTCAAAGAGAACGCGACGCATTGGCAACTGAAGGAACGCTAAGCTTACAAATGACCACTGGGCTTAAGGAAAGGGGTGCAGATGTTGCGCTGTTAAAAACCCTCACCGCGATTGGGGAAAGGCTTTCAAAATGAGTGTAGAGGCCGTTGGAAAAGAGCGACGCGGACGCGGGGCGAGGCGAGCAGCGCGTCAAAAAGTGGATGTTAGAATGCTCCCTGCATTAAAGCGTAGGATTCCACTGACCGAACCGATGGATCAAGAGCAAATTGAGCGCATCGATGCGGCATCCATGAATATTTTGGAAAATGTGGGCGTCGTTTTCCGCGATGATCAAGCGATCAAAGATTGGAAAACCGTTGGTGCAGATATTCGCGATGGGGATCGTGTGCATCTGGATCGCGGGCTTGTGCGCGAGTTGATCAAGACAATTCCGGAGACCTTTACCTATCATGCGCGGGATCCCAAAAAATCCCTGCCCTTTGGCAAAGATCATGGGATTTTCGTGCCAATGACAGGTGCGCCTTACCTACGCGACCTTAACGACGAACGCCGAAATCCAACACTCGCCGATCTCGCTGATTTTCATAAACTCAGCCATATGCTGCCAGCGATGCATTCATCGGCGCACCACATTGTTGAACCCTATGACCACCCGATCAGCCAGCGGCATTTACGCATTACCTATTCCAGTATGAAGCATTCCGATAAAACTTTCATGGGAATGACGACAAGTCCGAAGAATGCCGAAGATGTGCTGGATATGTGTGCGATCTTGTTTGGAGAGGAATTCTTAGAGACGCATCCAGTGGTAACTGGAAACTGCAACGGCAACTCCCCTTTGGTTTGGGATGAAACCATGCTGGGTGCTATGCGCGCATTCAATAAACGAAATCAGCCCGTTCTCTGCTCACCCTTTGTTTTGGGCGGTGCCAATACTCCTGCATCGGTTGCGCCAACGGTTGCGCAACTAAATGCCGAAGCCTTGTCAGCACTTGCCTACACGCAGGTGGTACGCAAAGGCTGCCCAGCGATCTACGGTCACTATCTCTCCACAGTGTCGATGAAATCCGGCGCACCAATGGCCGGGACGCCAGAGATTAGTTTGATGAACCTAATGATTGGTCAGATGGCGCGGTTTTATGAAGTGCCTTGGCGTTCGTCGAATACACTCGGCGGGGCCAAGACATTTGACGCCCAAGCTGGTTACGAAAGCGCTACGACACTTATGGCCCTTCAAATGGCGGGGACGAACTATATGTGGCATTCGGCTGGTTGGAACGAGGCCGGAATGCATTGTTCAATCGCCAAATTTGTTGTGGACGCCGAGCAATGTGCAATGGCCTACCGGATGGCCGAAGGCATTCGTTGGGATGACTTTGATGAAGCGCTTACCGCCGTCGGTGACGTTGGGCCAGGTGGTCACTATCTTGGACATCCCCATACCCTTGAAAACTTTGAACGCGCATTCTTCATGCCAGAACTTTTCAACAACGATTCCATCGAACAATGGGTTGCCGAAGGCGGCATTGAAACGAATGAGCGTGCGCTGGCCTACGCAAAACAACTACTTTCTGATTACGAAGAACCGAAGTTGGACGAGGCGGTCGACGAGGCGCTGCTGGATTATATCGCGCGCCGAGAAAAAGAAATCCCAGCCGCCGACGCGCTGAATCAGGATTTATAGGCATGAAGCGTTTTGACGGAAAAAGAGTTCTTGTAACCGGCGCCTCTGGTGGCATTGGCGCGAGTGTTGTTTGCCGTTTTCGAGAAGAGGGCGCGACAGTTCTTGGGACTGATTTGAGAGATGCGGATATTCTTGGTGATTTAACAAATGCAGAATTTGCAGATGCGCTGCCTGCGAAAGCCGCAGAAGTAATGGGGGGGTTAGATGTCCTTTGCAATAATGCAGGCGTAATCGCACGCGGTAAGATTACAGAAATGCAAGATGCTGATTATGCGCGGTCGATGGGGGTAAATGTCGAAGCCCCGTTTCGCCTTTGTCGCGCAGCAATCCCAATCATGGACGAAGGCGGTGGCGGTGCGATTGTGAATACGGCATCCTGTTGGGGGCTTCGTCCAGGTCCAGATCATCCACTATATGTCATGACAAAGGCCGCAATTGCCTCGCTTACGCAATGCCTGGGTCGCGACCATGCTCATCAAAATATTCGCGTGAATGCCGTCTGCCCGAACGAGGTAGATACTCCAATGTTGCGATCTGGATTTGAGATACGCGGTCTAAATGCTGAGGATGGCATTAAAAAACTCAATGAAAGCGTACCTTTAGGTCGCATAGCGGATCCAAAAGATATTGCTGATGTGATCTTGTTTCTTGCCTCTGATGATGCCCGATATCTTTGCGGTGCGTTAATCGAAGCTCATGGTGGGAAAGCTGTACAATGAGTTTTGAGGGCAAAGTTGCACTTGTGACAGGTGCCTCCAGTGGGATGGGCGCGGCCACGGCGCGCGTGCTCGCAAACCAAGGCGCGCGAGTTTTCACCGCCCAACGCAAGACTGCTGGGTTTGAGGATATTCAAGCTGATTTACTAAATCCTTCCGCTGCTTCCGAGGTGATTGAAAATATCAAAGCGGCGGCAGGGAAGCTCGATATACTGATTAACAATGCTGGCATGATGACCGAGGGATCAGTGGATAACACCACCGATGAAGACTGGAATAATCAAATTGCCCTAAATTTGACTACTCCGTTCCTTCTGATCCGAGCGGCAATTGATCTTTTGCGCTCTAACAACGGCGCCATTGTGAACATCGGCTCCATCGAGGGGCTAGGAAACAACCCTGGTCATACAGCTTATGGTGCCTCTAAAGCTGGATTACATGGTCTGACGCGTGCCGTGGCGGTGGACGAGGGATCAAACGGCGTCAGATGCAATGCGGTTGCACCAGGTTGGATAGATACTGATCTGAACGAGGAATATATCAATTCCATGCCGGATCCGGTTCGATTTAGACAAGAAATCGGTGGCATACACCCCTTAAACCGCACGGGATCGCCCGAGGAAGTCGCCGAACTTATTTGCTGGCTTGCATCCGATGCAGCCTCTTTTGTTACGGGTC
>CAZRFT010000278.1:0-3199 GCA_964599255.1 uncultured Neptunicoccus sp.
CGTGGGGGTGCCCACGGGGGTGGATGCGGGGGTGCGCGCGGAGGTGTGGATAAAATGGGCAGTAGGTTAACGGCGCACGCTTGGTTAAGGTTTCAGTTTTTTTATGGAGATTGGGAAGCAAGCGGTGTTGTTATAACGTCGGTATCTGGTCGGTGTTTGGTAGGTGTGATTTTTGGCGCTAAATGGTTAAGGAAATTTCTTGGTTTGGTTAAGGACTTATGAATGTCCGCATTAAGCCAAAGTCGTCGATCCGAAACGGCTTCAGCCAAGAGCCAGCCCGTAACGCGAAAGTGACGATTAAATTGAGCACGCCTCTATAGCTGCTGGAGAACTTCGCCGACGGCGTCTTTAATTGTCGAGCGCAGCCAAAGTGACGCTGGATCTGAGTCAAAACGAGAATGCCATGCGATTTGTTCAAAATATTTGGGATAAGGCAGTGGCGGCTCGAAAATCTGTATGTCGGCCAACTTGCAAAAATAGTTTGCAAGCGTTCGTGGACAGGTCAGCAACAGGTCGCTTTCGGCCACCAGCAAGGGCGCCGACATAAAATACCTAGTTCGCATCGCGATGCGACGTTCCAAACCCTGCTCTCTAAGTACTCGGTCTATCCAAGTGGGACTTCTTTCGTCAGTAATCGTTATTAGGAGATGGGGAAGCGTTACATAGGTTTGGAGGTCGAGCGTTTCTCCCACACCTGGATGGCCCTTTCGAACGACACAGACAAACTCTTCTGGATACAAATCGGCTCCGCGGATCTCTGGCATTGGTTGCGCAAGGTCCCCTGTCAGCACTGCCGCCAGCAAAAGGTCGATTTCCCCGTCCGCAAGAAGGGACAATTCGTTGAACCGCAGCGCCCCAGCTCGTGCGATCGGTCGGATTTCGATATCCAATTTTGGAGCTTGGGATTCGAGTATTTTCAGGACCGGCGGCAACACGAACGTGCTTATGAAATCGGGTGCGGCAATAACAAATCCGCGTTCAGATTGGCTCGGATCAAATTCAGCAGCATTTGTTACCGCTTGTTCGAGATTTTGCAATGCGCGATGCAATGGCCCCATCAGTTGCTCGGCTAAAGGGGTACGAACCATCCCGCCTTGAGTTCGCGTCAGCAGTTCGTCTCCAAAGATGCCCCTTAATGTACGTAATGAATGGCTCATTGCGGAGGCAGTTACGTATTGTTTTTCGGCCGCCAATTGAACGCTTTGATGCGTCAGCAGGTGATCCAAAGCCACCAAAAGGTTCACGTTTATTCTGGAAAGCTCCATTCCTGAATCTCCTTCATGTTCGACTGAGAAACTCTCGTTTGCTGATAAGAAAGTTGTTGTCTAATCATAAAGATACAAACAGAGAAAACAAGGTAAATAACTGTAATATAACGGTTTTATCTATTTCTCAAAAATAAAATGCCAATTGAAAGGAAAACGATATGGCTCAAGTCAAAGTATCACATGAATATAATGCATCTGCTGATCGAATTTGGTCGGTGATCGGCAATCCAGCTGACATTTCAGAATGGCATCCGGCAATCGCATCCTCCGAAATGAAAAACAAACAGCGCAATTGCTCGCTGGCCGATGGTGGTGAGATTGGAGAGGAAATTCTGAACCATGATGACAATACGCGTAGCTACACCTACCGCATCGTGCAAAGTCCGCTTCCAATGCGTGACTATGTTTCGACGCTCAGCGTCGAGCCACGACGAAGTGGTGGATCCACGGTCACCTGGGAAGCCGAATTCGAACCTGAGGGAATTGGAGCCGAGGAGCTTCAAGCCATGCTGGGCGGTCTCTATGGTGCTGGGCTCAGCGCCTTGGAAGCCAAAATTCAATAACTTCTAGGCAAAAGGAAACAAAAGATATGTATAACAAACTTTCAAAAACAAATGGCGCCGCCGTGCTTCTGTCCGCAATTTCTCTGGCGACTGTATCGCCTGCAATCGCAGACAGTGGTCTTGACGCAACCGACGATGTGTTCTGGACACTCACAGCTGATATAAACAATGGCCAAGAAGATGCGTTCCAAGCACTTATGGCAGACATGGTCGCCGCGACAAAATCTGAGACTGGTGCCAAAAGCTATGAATGGTTTCGCAGTGGCGACCAGGTGCAAATTTTGGAACGCTATGAGACCAACGCAGACGCAGGTATTCATCTGGCCAATTTTGGTACCAATTTCGTCCAGCGCTTTAAGAGCGTCCTGAGCCCCACCGGTCTACAGGTCTATGGTCCGGCACAAGATGGTGTTCGCGAAGGGCTGGCAGCCTTTGGAGCAGCATTTAACGACCAAGTCGGTGGCTTTGCTCGGGACTAGAATCTTGGGTTGCGACTAAAATAGAATACCCGAAAACTGGCCTGCTCAATTCGAGTGGGCCAGTTCCATTCTAGAACCAATGAAAAGCAAGAACTCGGCGTTCGCTTTGCCCTCGTAGCCGCCTTGATCTAAATTCAAACCGTCTCACCATTCAGACGCATCGCTAGATCACCCCAAATGCCCAATTGCATTTGCATAATAGGTAATCAATTGCAGCTCTTTGGGTTGAAGGCGGTATTTTCCGTCTTCAAGGATCAAGGCGCGGCGAAGGACGAACATGCGCAATCCTACCTCCACCGCATATTCAAAATTCTTATGCGGAATATGCATATAGGCGCCGTTTGCCAGCAACTTTTGCAGGGCGGTATTACATTTCTCCACAATTGTCTCTTTGCTCAGCTCGCTTTTTTGATTGGTCAAAAAGACACGCGCGACAAGGGAGGCAGGCAGGATTGGAATGACCTGACCCACGCGGGCCATCAGATCTTTGCCGAGTTCTTTGGTCAAAGCTTCGTGTTTGCGGTGGCTGTTTTGTTGATAGAACGCCCTCATGGATAAGGGCGTTCCAAAGCTGACGCTGGCGTATCCGAAGCGATAGAACTTGCCGGTGATCCGCAGCGCAAAGTGACGAATGACAAATCTGATGAAGGTATAGATTTTGAAGAGCGTGCCTGTGTTGTCGCCGCGATTTGCGGCCATAAGGACGCGATCCTCTAGCACGCGGTCATAGTTCAACCCCACGGGGACAAAGCAAATATCGCGGCTGGTTTCAGGGTCGAAGCCAGAAACCATGTAGTTCAACAGACCGAGTTTCGCAGGCTTCAGCTTGCCATCGCGGGACAAGCCGCCCTCTGGGAACACCGCTTGGGCCACGCCCGCCTCTGTCGCC
>CAZRFT010000279.1:0-13490 GCA_964599255.1 uncultured Neptunicoccus sp.
GATGATCTTCCCTATGACAAAGAAGAGTTGGTGCTTGATCTAACCCCTCAAGGTCAGGCGCTTGGTTTTTCAATCGATACTGTGGGCCGCGAACTCCGCAATCGCTTAAATGGCATCACAGCGGCGGAATTCCCCGATGGAGTGCGCAGTACTGAAGTCACGGTGCGTCTGGATGAAACCGCGTTGACTGCCGATTATTTGAATCGCGCTTTAATCCGCTCGCCTGCCGGTATTTTTGTTCCTTTGGCCGATGTAATTTCGGTGACAACCAAACAGGGTTTCTCCACCATCTACCGTGAAAATGGCGCGCGCCTAATTTCGGTCACAGGCGAAATTCCAGAAGATGATCCTAATCGCGCCCAAGCCATTTCGGATGCGATCAAATTTGAAATACTGCCTGCACTTGCTTCTGAATATGGTGTCACGTACCGCCAAGCTGGTCTTGCCGAACAGGAAGAGCAGTTTTTGTCCGAAGCCTTCTTTGGCTATATGCTTTGTCTGTTGGGAATTTACGCGGCACTAACTTGGATTTTTGCCAGCTGGTCACGTCCCCTTGTTGTCATGTCGGTTATTCCCTTCGGTGCGATTGGCATGATTTTTGGTCATTGGATATTCGGTGTGCCAATTTCGATGTTTTCGATCATCGGGCTAATTGGGATGAGCGGGATAATTATCAACGATTCCATCGTTCTGATCACCACGATCGATGAATATGCAGAAAAGCGAGGACTACGCCCTGCCGTCATCGATGCCTGCGCCGATCGCTTCCGCCCTGTTTTACTCACCACCCTAACAACCGTGTTGGGTCTGACCCCGCTTTTGTTTGAAACCTCTGTGCAGGCGCAGTTTCTGAAACCCACTGTAATCACTCTTACCTTTGGCTTGGGTGCGGGGATGTTTTTGGTTCTGCTTCTCGTACCGGGGCTGGTCTTGATGCAGGCTGATATTGCGCAGGCGCGAAAGGCAGCATTTCGTTTCAGTCGCGCCAATGCGCCTGATCATTACGCAACGCTTTTCCGATATACAGCAGCCGCAATGGCAATTGGATTGATCCTAACTTGGATCATCGTTTTGGGCTTTGGCCTTTCTGCCTCCGGCGGGATTTTGTTGTCATTGTTGCTGATTGGTGTCGTGATGGCCGCAGCCTACGCCCAAATCTATCGCAGATTAAAAACCTAGCAGCCCGAGATTTCGAATGCGCGCCCACCTGTTAGCACGGTAAGAAGCAAGTTCGATGACAAAAAGTCATCCACGGCTTCTGTATAATAAAGGGCAGAGCTATGAAGCTTTTCACCTGCCACATGCGTTTCGCGTTGCGCCATCCAGCCGTCACCAGAGTATTCAATAAAGACCAAATCCGCCGCTGCGAAATTCATCTCACCTTCGACCTCAACGCCGATTGCCATGCCGTCTTCTGCCTTTGCTAAATCGCAAACAGCCTTCACACCGCCAGCGCTGGCATCCTCTACTTGGCGCGACAACGTGGCGTTTATCACCTCTTGATCGAAACCCAATCGCATTGGCAGCAAGGCTTGCAAAGATTGTTCCACGGGAATGCAGACATCGTCACAAACCCCAAATTGAACGGAGACATCGACTGAAATCTGCGCCTCTGGATTTGTGGGCGTTATCGTGAATGGCAGAACCAATCGATCTTTGTAGCCGACGGTCGTGTATCCATATTCTTCGATGATCGAGGGTACGGGCCAATGAAAATCAACTGACCCGATATTATCTGAACCCGTCCAATCAAAAAGCGGTGGAATACCGCCCGCGCTTGCAACACGCCAATAAGTTTTCCAGTTTTTATCAAGCTTGATATCAATGGCCGCAATATGGCTGCCATCGTCTTGGCGCCAGCCTTTCAGTAGCTCCACAGATTGCAGTCCATCAATCGCCTGTGCCGCAACGGGCAAAGGCGCACAGAGTGCCATAGCAGATGTTAAAACTATCCGTCGCATCAGTCGCACCATATCGCGCAATGGTTAAAAGTGAAGTCACAACTGCCCTGCATTCCGTCACAGAATCGCGATAGGACTTGTGCGATTGGCAAAGCTACCCCAGATAGGTGATTATGGATATGAATTCGCTCGAAGGAAAATTATTGGTCGCCATGCCCAGCATCGGTGACCCGCGCTTTGATCGTACGGTGATTTACCTTTGCGCGCATTCCGCAGACGGTGCCATGGGGCTGATCGTGAACAAGCGCGCAGATGAGCTCGACTTTGAAACTTTGCTTGAACAGCTATCCATCGAAGCTGGCGGCGGATCAGTTCCGATCTATTTCGGCGGACCCGTTGAAAACGCCCGCGGCATGGTCCTGCACTCCACGGAATATGAAGTGAACGAAAGCACCATGAAGGTAAGTGACACGGTTGCGATGACGGCGAGCATGGAAATCCTTGAAGACATCGCACAAGGTCATGGACCCGAAAACGGGTTGCTGGCACTTGGCTATGCAGGCTGGGGGCCAGGCCAGCTTGAATCTGAGATTAGAAATAATGGCTGGCTTGTCGCTGATGCAGATGAGGCGATACTCTATTCAAATGATGATGAAACCAAGTGGCAACGCGCCTTGCAACAACTAGGGATTGATCCGCGTTTGTTGTCTGCCGAAGGAGGCAGCGCCTGACCCCTTATCGGGATGGTGCCGGGTTTGACCCTTCGTTGTAAGCCGTCCAATCTTCAATATGCGGATAGAATTTCTGACGCCATGCCCGGACACGTGGGTTCATTCTTGATTTCCAGAACCTCGGCACAAACGCGCAACCGACCATAATTGGATAGCCAAAAGGAAGCTGAGGCGCCTCATCCGCTGAATAATTTTGTAGCAATGGATAGCGACGCTCAGGTTTGAAATGGTGATCTGAATGACGTTGTAAATTCACCAACAGAAAATTGGAATATTTATGGGCCGCGTTCCAAGCATGTTGCGGTTTGACATGTTCATATTTGCCGTTCCCCAAATATTCCCGCGTCAGACCGTAATGCTCGATATAGTTGATCACCTCAAGCAGAAGGACCGCAACAAACGCATGATGGATATAAAGCACAACGCCCCACAAACCGCCAATCAGATAGGCCGCCAACAAAAAGGCCGCCGAAATAGCCCCGTATTTCCAGAATGGATTTCGTAAGCTCCATGCGGATAGGCCGCGTTTGCCAAGTTTGGCGACCTCTGCCCGCCATGCGGATTTGAAACTTTCGGGCAAAACGCGAATAAAAAATCGCCAAAAGCCCTCCCCGTATCGCGCGGTCACTGCATCAATTGGCGTCCCCACATAGCGGTGATGCACCAGCAAATGTTCGGACCTAAAATGGCCATAAAGCGTCATGCTCATCAAAATGTCTGCCATATGGCGTTCAAGGGCTGGCTTTTGATGCATCATCTCATGGGCAAAAACGATGCCAACCCCGCCCATCGAAAGCCCGGCAAGCAACATCACCATCCAGCTTTCAATTACTGAATGGTCTGCAATTTGTGTCGTATAATAAAGCCCACCCAAGCTCATGATGATCTGCGTCGGCAACCACAGTAGGATCGCTAAACGATGCCAAAACAAATTTTCCTCTGGCGTATTGGGATCCGCATTTTGATCGAACAGACCCGCTATCTCATCAAAAAAACCGATTAATACAAAATTGAAAATCAGGTTCGGCAAAAGCCAAAACCCGCCAAAAATACAGGCCGGTACAAACAGAACCAAATTGACGTAGCACAGATAGAACGGTGCCGCTTTGGGTAGGACAAATGCTGGTTGTTTTGCCTTAGGCATTTCGGGTTTCCGTTTGCTTCTGGTGCTTTTTCGCGAGCTTCCAAGCTTTGCGCATCACCGTGGGCATCGCTTCGACAATGTCGATATCACGGCAATGGAAATTATCAAACCGCTCAGCTGGCGCATTGGAACATGACGTTGCGACCGTTAACTCCAGTTTAAAATGTGTGAAAACATGGATCACGGTTTCTGGCAAAACCACCCAATCTGCCTCAAATGGTGGTGTAGTTATTGGCGTCTCTTCCTGCCATGCAGAGCCTGGCCAACCGTACATGCCCCCAAGTAAACCCTTTTCATCCCGCCGCTCCACCAGAACATCAGATCCGATTTGTGCGATGTAGACTGTTCCAAATCGAACGGGCTTTGCCTTCTTCGCCGCCTTTTTGGGAAGCTCTTCCATTCGGTTTTCCGCATAGGCTCGACAGCCCGTGCGCCACGGGCAATCCCCACAAATAGGATTCCGTGATTTACAAATTGTGGCGCCCAAATCCATTACCGCTTGGGCATAGTCGCCGGCACGTGCATCGGGCGTCAGGGATTTCGCCAATTCCCGAAGTGTCGGTTTGGATTTAGGCAACACCTCTTCCACTAGAAAAAGACGCGACATAACACGCTCTACATTTCCATCCAGTACCGTTGCTGGTTGGTCAAAGGCGATCGATGCAATCGCCGCAGCTGTATAAGGCCCGATACCCGGTAGCTTCAGCAATTCAGCTTCATCAGTTGGAAACACGCCCTTATAAGTTTTGCTGATGACTCGGGCACAACGCAGCAAATTCCGCGCTCGCGCATAGTAGCCAAGACCCGCCCAAGCCGCCATTACTGCATCATCGTCTGCAGCCGCTAGATCATGGACGCTTGGCCAATTCCTTAAGAATTTTAAAAAGTAATCTCGGACCGTGGCGACAGTGGTTTGTTGCAACATGATTTCTGAAAGCCAAACGTGATAAGGATCGGGTTTCACACCTGACTTGCTGTCCTGCGGCGACACACGCCACGGCATGTCCCGCGCATGATGGTCATACCAATCTAATATTTCCTGCGCCTTAACCGCCATTCATCACAGACCTTCAATCACGCCTCAATTCGCGTTATCATACATGTCGGAGAATGGCATGGACCAGCGAAAACCACAAAATCGACAGTTCAAACATATGGGTGCATTTCTGAAGAAATCTATTTCGGAGGTGTCGTCAGGTCGTGGGTTTGCCCAATCGCGTCTTTTGACGCAATGGGCGGAAATTGCCGGTTCCGCCACTGCACAAATCAGCCGTCCTGTCAAAATCAGCTATGCCAATGATGGGATCGGCGCGACATTGGTATTATTAACCAATGGGGCGAACGCACCCCTTCTGCAAATGCAAATCCCCCAGATTATTGAGCGCGTGAACGCGGTTTATGGCTATCGCGCCATTCAAAAAATACGCATCACACAAAGTTCACGCTATCAATTGGCCGAAACGACGACCCCGTTCGAACATGAGGCTCCCACGAAAGCGTTATCAAAAGAGAGTAAAGAGGCCATCGAAACGCTGGTCAAAGATGTTGGGGATGATAATCTGCGACAAGCGTTGAATCGGCTCGGGCAGTCCGTTAATCGCGGTAAGAAAAGTTAAGTTTTAAGGAGGCGTTCATGGACCGTCGGAAATTTCTCGCAACCAGTGCTGCTGTTGGCACGTCAATTTCACTTTCTGCATTTGCGCAGGATTCTGAAACGGCAACGGAGGTCGTTATCAATGATATGGTAATCGGCTCAGATGCCGAAGATGCATTGACCTTGGTTGAATACGCTTCCTTCACCTGCCCGCATTGCGGCAGTTTTCACGAGCAAGTCTGGCCGGATCTGAAGGCAAACTATATTGATACAGGCAAGATCAAATTTGTGCACCGCGAAGTTATGCGCAATCGCGCGGACCTTTGGGCCTCTTTGATTGCGCGTTGTGACGAAGGTTCAAAATTCTTCGGTATTACCGACATGCTTTTCAAAGATCAGAAAGGTTGGACCCAAGGGTCAGAAGCCGATATTGCAGATAACCTTCGCAAAATTGGTCTACTTGCTGGATTTGACAAAACAGCGGTCGATGCCTGTTTTTCTGATCGTGACTTTGCGCTTGCATTAATCGAAAAAACCCAGGCGGATAACGAAGCAGATGCCGTGCAAGGAACACCAACGCTTATCCTTGATGGCACCACGCTTGAACGTTTCGATTACGAAACCCTTTCTACCGCCATCGACGACGCGCTCGCGTCCAGAGGATGACCTTCCCGCTAAGCGGTGTGCGCGTCATTGAATTGTCGCGCATCCTAGCAGGCCCTTGGGCCGCCCAAACGCTTGCCGATTTGGGCGCAGAAGTCATCAAGGTTGAAAGCCCAGATGGCGATGACACGCGCAAATGGGGACCTCCCTTTGTTGAACATGACGGGCAGGAAAGTGCTGCCTACTATCATTGCTGCAACCGTTCCAAGAAATCTGTAACCATTGATTTTCGACGCGAGGAAGGCCGCGCCGAATTGCTCGACCTGATCGATGGTGCCGACGTGCTTATTGAAAATTTCAAAGTCGGCGGTTTGGCTAAATACGGGTTAGACTATGAGACGCTAAAGGCAAAGCACCCTAAATTGATTTACTGTTCGATCACAGGGTTTGGTCAGGACGGCCCATATGCCAAACGCGCGGGCTATGATTTTTTATTGCAAGGGATGAGCGGCCTGATGTCGATCACGGGCGAGCCAGACCAATCCCCCCAAAAAGTCGGCGTTGCCGTGACAGATATTTTCACAGGGCTTTATTCTGTGATTGCTATTCAAGCCGCGCTTCGCGCTCGCGAAACCTCTGGCAAGGGGACGCATATAGATATGGCCTTGTTTGATACATCTGTGGCCGTCACTGCGAACCAAGCGATGAATTATCTAGCAACCGGGACAGCGCCCACGCGCCTTGGCAATGCGCATCCCAATATTATGCCCTACACGGCAGTGACCTGTTCGGATGGGCACATAATCCTGGCCGTTGGCAATGATGGGCAGTTTGAAAAATTCTGTGGGATCGTGGATGCCACAACCCTTGCCGAGGATCCAAAATTTTCCACCAATCCAGCGCGTGTGGAAAATCGCGATGCGCTGATGGAATTAATCGAGGCCAAGACAACCACGTGGACCAAGGCGGCGCTGCTGGAAGCTTGTGCCGCCCACGGCGTACCCGCCGGCCCGATCAATACCATGGACGAGGTCTTTTCCGATCCACAGGCGATTCATCGTGGATTGAAGTTGGATTTGGATGGGGTGGCGTCTGTGCGAAACCCCATTCGCTTTTCAGATATCGATTTGCCTGAACCGACCGCTTCACCGGTGCACGCTGATCCTAAAACAAAGACTTGATCGCAGACCGCAGCGGCGCGTCATCTTCAAATTTCAAACGAACGGGCAGACTCAGCACCATATGCCGCCAATCAGGCGGCAGGCGGGCGGCATCTTTTTCTGTCGTGACAAGAATGGCGGCTTTCTGAAACGCCTCTCGTTCCAATCGCGACAAGATCATTTCGGAATAAGGTTCGTGATCATCAAAAGCATGCGTTGCAACCAGCGTCGCACCCAATCCCCGAAGCGTATTAAAAAACTTCTCGGGCCGCGCAATGCCTGCAAAAGCCACCGCATAGGTATCAGACCAGTCCATGCCCATCTCTATGGGCGCAAGCGTCGCGGGCAAGACAGGCAAATCTGTTTGATCAAAAGCACCCCCAATGGAAACAACCATGTCCGATCGCGCCAGCCCAACCTTGGCGGGTTCTCTCAAAGGCCCCGCGGGCATTACACGCCCATTCCCAAATCTAATTTCCGCATCCACCACGCAGATAGTAAGATCATAAGACAGGCTTGGGTTTTGCAATCCATCATCAAGGATCAAAATTTCTGCGCCCGCATCCACCGCCGCCTCCGCTCCCTTAAGCCGATCTTTGGCGACCCAAACATCCGCAAATGCTGAAAGCAAAATTGGCTCATCCCCAACTTGGCTCGCCTTGTGCCGATCCCCATTCACTTTAACCGGTCCATCAAGCGACCCTTTATAGCCCCGAGAGATAACGGCCGCTTTTTTGTTTATCGTCTGTAGTATCTCAAGCAACGCAATCACCGTGGGCGTTTTGCCAGTGCCACCCACATTGACATTGCCAACACAAATGATCGGAACGTCCATTTTTTCGCGGCCACCATTTGCCAATCGCTTCGCTGTGCCGGCAGCATAAAGTTTCGCCAATGGCGCGAGCAAAAGCGTGCGTAGGTCAAATTGCTCAGGGGCTTTAAACCAGAACTTAGGCGGCTTCATCGCTCTCCACCTCAAATTCCATCAACCCAAAATTCAAATGCTCTGCAAGCAATTCTAACACCCGATCGGTCACACGTGCAGAGCTGGAGGAGACTTCCCAAGCTGCATGCGCCATTCGCGCCGCTTCATCGGGTGCAATCGCTGAAATCAAGGCGCGAAACATCGTTTCTGAATCCATGATTTTCTTTGTCGCGCCAGCATCTTCCAATCGATCATAGGCATTTTGGAAACTTTCGGTATACGGCCCATGAAGAATGGCGGACCCAAGTGCGGCCGCTTCAAACGGATCATTGCCGCCCGTATGCGTTAATGTCCCGCCGATAAAACTAACGGGCGACAGGCGATAATAAAGACCTAGCTCTTCTGCACCTTTTACCAAAAAAACATCCGTTTGGGATTTGGGGTAGGTATCGATTGCCGCGGATACCTTAAGCCCGACAGCCTCTAGTCGCGTGCGCGCATTTTCTTCGGCATTTTCATCAGCCAAATGCAGGATCAAAAGCGCCCGCTGAGCCGATCGCGACATCCGACGTTGCACTTTGGCCAGCGTCGCAATTTCGGATAATTCAGTATGCGCAGAAAACCAGACCGTTCGATTTTGAAGCTGGGACAAAAACTGCGCGCGGCGTTCTTCCTCATAAGGCAGGGCAACGGCACCTGCACTTAACTTGCCCACAACCTCGATTTTTCGACGCGGCACACGCAACCACCGCAAACGGCGTGCAGAGCTGTCGGAACGCACCAAGATCCGTGAAAAACATTTAAAATAGGAAGACACATAAGAAGGGATCCAACTATATTTGTAAGCCTTGGTCCGCGACATGCCCGCATTTGCATAAATTACTGGGATGCCTTCACGGGCGACCCGCGATAATAGGGCGGGATAAATTGTATCGGACATCCAGATGCCCGCATCAGGCGACCAACCTTTAATAAAACGACGCGCAAATCGCGGGTAATCAAGCGGCAATTGTTGAATAATCGCATCCGGCATCATCTCTGCGATCTGATCACTTTCCACTTCTGTGGTGATCAAAAACTCCAAATCAGGTAGATACTCCTGAAGCGTTAGTTTCACCTCGTTCAGCTCGCTAATTTCGGTCGCAGTTGGTGCATGAAACCAGACAAGCTGTCCTTTGGGGCGCTTTGGCAGAGTGTCCGCCAGCATCGCGGACACTTCAGCTTTAGTAATCTGGGCCGCAGCTTGGCGCCGCATCATGCGCGCAGCAACAAAGCTCTGGCGCAAAGCTGCTGCACTTAAATAGCCCCAAAGTCCATATGCAGGTAACAAACTTAACCTAGTTCTTCTGTCGGACTGGTGGCGGCTTCTTCATCCCGAAGCCGATGCAAATGCGCAATGAAATAGCGCATATGCGCGTTATCAACCGTGGACTGCGCTTTTGCCTTCCACGCATTATACGCTTCTTCGTAATTTGGATAGACACCTACCAAGTCGATATCTTCGACAGATTTGAAAATTTTCTTGGTGGGTTCGGTCAATTCCCCCCCAAAAACAAGATGCAACCTTTGCGTCATAAAACAGGCCCTTCGAAACAACTAAGCTCGCCCCTTATTTAAATCGGCCAGCCTTGCATGCAAGATGAAATGGAAATCAAGGTTGTGTCTTTGGGTGAACTTTTAGTTGTGCATCAACAAACGAATCAACCGAAGCGATTAATTCTGATCAGAAAATTTCCATCTGGGTTTGCGTAGCGCCCGAAAATCGACTTCGACAAAACTTATACTTTAGTTCAGGTTTTGAGTCCCTCAGATGTCATTATCATCACATTTTTCCCTAAATGCGAAAATTCGGCCATTGGCGCATTGATTTTAGCTCAAATTCTCCGCAACAATTTCGGGAGGTGGGAACAAGGGGTGCTACATCATGCAAAATTTTAAAATTATCAGCCTAACGGCTGCTTTAGTTATGTCGTCTTCTAACATCGTGCTTGCGCAAGCTTGTACGGATGCTGGAACCACGATCACCTGTGCTGGTGACCAAGGTTTTGACGATGATACAAGAGACGATGTAAATCTGACGGTCACGGGCGGCGCAGTGATAAACGACGCGAGTGATGCGGCTGTCGATCTAGATAACCGCAATACAATCACAAATAATGGTTCAGTTACGACGACAGATGGTGGTGACGGCGATGGTCTAAGAGCAGACAATCGCAATACAATCACAAACAACGGTTCCATCGATGCATCGGATGATGGGATAAAAGTAGAAGATAACAATACAATCGTTAACAATGGTACCATTGAGGCCGACGATGAAGGCATAGATGTTGACGATAACAACACGATCACCAACTTTGGCACTATCAAATCCACTGGTAACAACGATCACGGGATTGAGGGTGATAATCGAAATACCGTCATAAACCACGGAACCATCGAAACCACTGGAAACAACGGCGATGCTATCGATTTAGATGACAGAGCTAACGTTACCAACAATGGAACAATCATAGCCACCGATGACGCGATCAAGGTCGATAATAGAGCGACTATTGTAAACAACGGTACAATAGAGGCTGGTGATGAGGGGATTGAGGCCGATACCCGCGCCAACATCACCAACAACGGAATGATCGATGCTGACGAAGATGGTATTGAATTGGACGATGGTACCGTCGTCAACAACGGCAAAATTGAATCCGATCAGGCCGCGATAATCATCACAAGTGACGCCAACGACCGAAGAACTAGGGTTACAAACAACGGCGAGATCATGGGTAGACGTGGTATCATCGCAGAAGGAGGCAACAACCAAAATCATCGGATCACTAATAATGGCTCGATTGTTTCTACAAATGGTCTGGCAATTCAACTAAATAGAGGTGCGGATCGATTAACAAACGCCGGGTCGATTACAGCGGAAATGAGTAACGCAGTCTCCCTCGGTCGAGGTAACGATCAGGTCACCAATTCGGGCTCGATCACGAGTAATACCGGAACCGCTTTGCTAACTGGCCGAGGAAACGACGTGTTACGAAATAACGGACTTATCTCTGGTGGTGGTGGCACTGCAGTAGACATGGGTCGGGACGATGACCGTTTCATCTGGCAATCCAATTCCGAGGTCATCGGCAGCGTAAGGATGAATTCAGGCAACGATAGGCTGATCGTCCAGGCAGCCGACGTTATTGGCGCAACGGAATTCTATTCGGTAGAAACAGTGAATATTCAAGCAGGCAGCACAGCAATTTTTGACCCCACTGCACTGCCTGGTGCTGATGACGGTATTTTGTATACTGGTAGCTCCACCGCTTTCGGCGCAACCGGCGCAATTGTGGGCAATCTAGCCCATGATTTGACGCGTCGATTGTTGAACTCCGAAGGCGGCGCAACGACGCCAATCGCAACCCAGGGCGCCGCTCAGAGCGGGAATTGGTGGACCTTTGCAAATGCGACCTTCCAAACAGATCGTGGTCAGGGATTCACCCAAGAAAATCAAAACATAACCCTCGGTCGCAGCCTTGGCTCGGTCGAAGTTTTCTTTGGCTTTGAAAATGCTACTGCCGATGTTACAGCAAGCACGCAATCGGTTGAACAGCAGATGATGTATGCTGGCGTTACTGGCAGCTACGCAATTGATGAAAACACCCAATTGATCGGCCTTGCCCTACTTGGGCTAACCGATACCGACTATGTAAGCCCTGGAACAACAGCCAGCACAGACGGTACATTTGGTGCAATTTCAGCCCGTATAAACCATAACCACGCGGGCTACGTTTTCGGTGCATATGCGGGATATGCGCGTCAAAATCTTGATGCGATTGCGGCCGGTGCGCTTAGCTTTGGGACGCAAAACGCTGACGCTGTCTTCGGCGGCTTTGATATTCGTGGCCAAACAATTGACTACGATAATGGTTGGTCAATGAGCCCGATTGTCGGCTTTGGCAAGCAGAACGGTAGCGCAGATGGCGTATCCATGAGTGCTGGCGGCCAAACGGTTACTGTAGCGGGCACAAATTTCAATCAGGAATTTGTCACTGCTGGTCTTGATTTCATAAAAGACAACATGACCAGCTCTGTCAGAATGCGCATGGATCCTGGTGCCTATATGACATTGGACGTTGGCTTCCGCTTTAACTTCTAGCGGTAGGACATTAATCCCTTGTGAAGCTTTGAGGGCGCGGCGATGACACCATTCATCTTCGCGCCCTTTGAATTGAAGCTGTGCCGTGCATTGGAAATATTGGTCACAACGGCACCAGCCTCTTCGCAAATCAAACTACCGGCTGAACAATCCCATTCCCAGCTGGGTCGCAATGTCAGCATCGCATCAAATCGACCCTCGGCCACCAAACACATGCGGTAAGCAAGCGATGATCTAAAATGCCGCTTTATGGGTGGGGCCCCATTTGGCCAGAGTTGTGAAAGCAGCTGAGGGCCCGCCGCCAGTACCTTGGCATTCTTTACGCGCGTTCGGTCAGAGGGCTGAATTGGCTTACCATTCAAAAATGCACCCTTCCCCTTTGCTGCCGAATACGTCCGCCCTTTGGCCGGCATATGAACCAGCGCTGCCGTTACTTCCCCTTTTTCAACAACGGCCATAGCCACGGCGAAATTCTCTTCCCGTGCCAAAAAGGACCGCGTGCCATCGATGGGATCGACTATAAAAATCCGATCCTGCTCTAGTCGCCCCAGATCCTCGTCCGTCTCCTCTGAAAGCCAGCCATAATCTGGGCGGGCCGCAAGAAGCTCCTGATGCAACAAACGATCAATTTCCAAATCCGCTTCGCTAACGGGGCCTTGGTCATTATCTTTCTGCCAAAATTTTGGCTCATAACCAAAATAGTGCATAGCTACCTCACCCGCCTTGGGCGCGACCGCTTGCAACAATTCTAAATCAGCTGCTGGCAATCGTCATACTTTCAATCAAAAGCGATGGCACCAAGCGCGACAAATGATCCCGCGCATCATTGGCTGGCGTCATGGTCAAAAACATCTCGCGCAGATTGCTTGCGATGGTCAGCTCATTCACTGGGTATTGGGGCTCGCCATTTTCAACCCACATGCCCGCTGCACCGCGGGAATAATCGCCCGTATTGGGATTAATGGTTGATCCAATCATCGAGGTCACCAACAACCCCGAGCCCATTTCTTTCATCAAATCTTCTTTTGATTTAGTCGATTGGCTTAAGCTCAAATTCCCAGCACTTGGGTTAGGCGGGCTTGTCACACCCCGTGCCGCATTCGCAGTTGAACGCATTCCCAATTGACGCGCGGTTGCCAAGTCGAGCGTCCATGTTTTCAATTCGCCATCCTCGATGATCGCTCGGCGCGCGGTCTCTAGTCCTTCGGCATCAAATGGTTTCGATCCGCTTATACGCGGACGCAAAGGCTCTTCGAATAAATCCATGCCCTTGGGAAGAATTTGC
>CAZRFT010000280.1:0-3375 GCA_964599255.1 uncultured Neptunicoccus sp.
CGGACCATCAACGAAAAGGGCAAGGGGAAGCATGATCAGGCTTGAACAGGTAAGCATGCCCGTTGCGGAAGCTATTGGGTTTAGACTCGAAAGCGTTTTACGCCCCCAAACCACGGCAATCCCATAAGAAATACTTGCCCCAATGATCGCCCATTGGGCAAGGGAACGTGCATCAAAGCTAAGCAGATTATCCAAACCCATCGTGATGACTACGCCGATGAAGGCAACAAACACACCTGTGACTTTATTGGATGTCAGTCTCTCGTCCGCAAATGCAAGTGCTGCAAAACTCACAGCAAACATCGCGGTTGTGGCGTTTAAAATTGATGTCAGACCACTTTCAATGGTGGTTTGCCCCCAGGCAAGAAGCGAGAAGGGGATCGCGTTGTTCGTTAAGCCCATAATCAACAGCGCACCCCAAATGTGCGGGCTGCGAGGGAGTGAAATTCGAAAAAGAAGGACAACTAGCCAAAGCGTCAGCGCCCCCCAAAAAACCCGGTGCGCAACAAGTGTGAAAACCGGTAACTCACGCAGGCCAATCGCGAAGGCAAGAAAACTGGCACCCCAAATCATGGCCAAGGCCCCGATCGTTAGCCACGCTTTCATGCTGATCTGTTGCTGTGTCATAGGTCGAAACGAATAGAAATCGCGGTTAATTCGCAACCCGTATCTTGCGTGTTTCAACGAGTATATTGAAATAGTTCGCCGCAAAAATAAGGGCCGCACCGCCAATGACAAAAGCATCAATGGGTTCGTTATAGATCAAATAGCCAATCGCGATGATCACGGGCAACCTGCAGAAATCAACTGGCGTGACGATTGTGGCTGGTGCAAGCGTCAATGCCTTGGTGATCGAGGTATGGGCGACTAAGCCCCCAATCGCGATCACCAAAAGCGAAGGCCATAAATTGGTGGATGGCCATGCAAAATCTAAATCATAGCCAGAGGTTATGATCCCAAAGCAAAGTTGCATCAGCGTGATCCAGAACATGATGTTAAGGATGGTATCCGTTTCAGTTAGCTTCTTGGTGAAAATTGCTGTTGCGGCAAACCCAACGGCGCATAGCGCAGCTGGGACGATGCCAGGCGAAATACCTGCAATCCACGGGCGGGTGACAATGAGGATCCCGATAAATCCTAGCCCAACCAAAAATCCTTGAAACCGAGAAATCCGCTCCCCTAGAAAGAAAGGTGCGGCGAGGAGAACCCAAATAGGCGTCGAGAATTCAAAAGCAAAAAGCTGTGCAAGTGGGATCAAAGGCAGTGCATAAAACCAAAGGTTCTGACCCGCAAAGTGGAAGATGTTACGCAAAAAATGGGTGCGGATGCTTTTTGTGTTCACCTCTTTCAATTTTCCCATGGCAATTGCAATCGCACAGATGATCATGAATCCCAAGAAGGACCGAATGGTCATGATTTCAAATGTATCAAGCTCTACACTTACCGTGCGCCCTGCCACGGCCATGGCGGAGAAGGAAACGATGGCTCCTGTCATCCAGAGCGCGGCTTTGACTGTGTCGGACATGTCGCGACAGAACCACTAAATCTCTGATAGGGAAAGTGCTAATATTTGTCTGCAAGTTTTTTAGGATCAGCGCCTAAGAGAAATCGAATAAGGAAAGAGAGGTTCCGTGCGCCTTGGATGACCCAACCTCGTTTTATGTATTTCTCTGCAGATGTTGTGGCGGTGAAGGAAAGCGGGGAGAGCTGTCCGCGCAAAGCGCGCGCAAGTGCCACATCCTCCATCAATGGAATATCAGGATAGCCGCCAACTTTTTGGTAGAGAGTTTGCCGGATTAGTAACGTCTGATCGCCATAAGGCAGGCCAAAAACACGCGACCGAAAATTGGCCCAACGGGATGTGATATAGGGAAATACACCCTTCGCGTCGAACCGTAAGCGCCCGTAAGCGGCTGTTTTACTTACAGAAATATGATTGCGAACCAGGTGCACCCAATCTTGGGATAATCGCGTATCCGCATGGATGATGAACACCCATTCCCCCTTGGCTGCAAAGACACCTGCGCGCAATTGGGAGCCGCGCCCTTGGTCCGCGGTCAGGAGCGTTGCCCCCCATCTATCTGCAACTTCCTTAATTGCATCGCTCGAGCCGCCGTCGGCGAAGATCAACTCTTGGATCAAACCCTCTGACACGCCCGGGTAGAGGGCCGCCAAAACCGGCTCAATGCGATCGGCGACATTCAATGTTGGGATGACAATCGAGATCGGTGCGGGCATCTTGTCTTTCCTAAGTCTCACTTCTAGATAATAGCAAATGAGCTTTGTTCTAAACCGAAAAATTTTTTACGTGCGTGGCGATGACGCATCGAAATTCCTTGGGGATTTGATCACCAATACATTGCCGGATGTTGGTGGAATTCAGTATGCAGCGCTGCTGTCGCCGCAGGGCAAGTATCTGTTTGATTTTTTTGTGGTTGGCCAGCCAGATGGCTTTTTGCTCGATGTTGATCGCGATGTGGCCGATGCCTTCGCGATGCGTTTGACAATGTATAAACTTCGCGCCGAAGTAGCTATTGAGGCCGCGGATATCGACGTCTCTGTTGGCGTGGCGGATGCTCCTAGTGATGCCTTACCAGACCCACGAAGCGAAGCGCTGGGGTGGCGTTTATATAACGCCAGATCAGACGTCAGCGGCTTAGATTGGAATGCGATTTATGTCGAAAACTGCATTCCGCGCACGGGCGTGGAATTGATTTCCGATCAAACCTATATCCTAGAATCCGGCTTTGAACGCCTCAATGGCGTAGATTTCAAAAAGGGATGTTATGTCGGCCAAGAAGTCACGGCGCGGATGAAACATAAAACAGAACTGCGCAAAGGATTGGGGCTTGTTCAGCTGTCAGCAGAAGTGCCCGTGGGCAGTGATATCGTGCGCGATGGGAAGCTGGTGGGCACAGTTTATTCGCAGGCCAAGGGGCAGGGCATTGCCTATTTACGTTTTGATCGTATGGGCGAGGGGATGGAAGCGAACGGGGTTTCCGTTAGTCAATTAGACGCTTTTTGAAGGTTGAAAACAGTTCCGCGTTTGCGGTGACCAACCCATTTTCTAGCGCGTCCCCTGCGATCAAGGGCTCAACAAAACCACCTGCTTCTTTGATCAAAATCAACCCAGCCGCGATATCCCAATAATGCAGCTGACGTTCCCAGAACCCATCAAATCGACCTGCCGCAACATAAGCCAGATCAAGGGACGCAGCGCCAAGACGGCGAACACCTGCAGAGCCTGGGAGGAGTTTAGAGAGGTCTTTTAGCGTCTCTGGCAAATCTTCGCGGGCGCCAAATGGCAGGCCTGTGGCAAAGAGACATTCATTCCAATCGCGGCGTTGAGAGACGCGGATGCGGCGATCATTGAGC
>CAZRFT010000281.1:0-4899 GCA_964599255.1 uncultured Neptunicoccus sp.
TTGGTTCCTTTGGCGCGAGTCATTCACGCCGTCATGTAACGTAAAAAAAGTGAGACGTGTAGGGGCGTTTTACCAGCCCATCGATCGACGCCATTCGATAAAGGAAACGCGTCCCCAACCGATAATGCCGTCCCACCATCCGTTTTCATGTCCCCCATAAAGGATCAGGGCAAATGCAATGAAAACTTGGGCGAAAACAATCATCATAAAGTTGGATCGAAAATGTGACGCATGCTTGCGGTAGTTAAAACGACGCATGGTTCGCAGGCCCGCGTAAGAGCCGCCAAAAAGGGCTAAAAACAGAAGCCATCTTTCAGACACGGAGTAGGTCCCATTTAGATAAACAGATCTGGCATCTTTGCGGTAAAAGATACCCGCAATGAAATTCACCACGATCAGATACAACAAACCAACAAGTACAACTTCTACGCCCATAATATTACCCTAAACTATCATTCCTGAATATTTACAGAATTGGGCAAGAATGTGAATGCATTTGCTTGCTAATATGACAACGGATGTTTAGGTATCCCGCTGACAATCACATATGGCGCAAAAGCGCTCGTAATCGAAAAGGAATTCAACATGTTGGCATCACCGGCATTTGCTCAAGCCGCAGGCGGCGCAACAGGCGGCGGACTGGGAAGTTTCGTCCCTCTAATTCTGATTTTTGTGATCATGTATTTCTTGATGATCCGCCCACAGCAAAAGAAAATGAAAGAGCACAGAGCAATGGTCGAAGGTTTGCGCAAAGGTGATCACATTGTGACCCAAGGTGGAATTCTTGGCAAAGTGACCAAAGTTGGTGTCGACGACGAGCTGGAAGTTGAAATTGCGCCAGGCGTCAAAGTGAAAACAATGAAGCACACGACCTCTCAGGTTCTTAACAAAACCGAACCTGCAAAATAAACACTCATGCTACAATTCTCGCTCACCAAGAAGATTGTAATCTTCGGCATTTGTTTGCTGGGATTGTTTTTCGCGATGCCCAACGGGTTCTATTCGCGGGTTGAAACGTCAAATGATGCATCGCTGGCAATCGAGCAGGGCGTGAACACACCAGAAAACCAAGAAGCAGCGGCCAACTGGCCGTCCTTCTTGCCTTCTATGCTTGTCAATCTTGGCCTCGATCTTCGGGGTGGGGCGCATTTGTTGGCCGAAGTGCAGGTCGAAGATGTTTACGATACCTTCTTTGACAATTTGTGGCCTGAGGTACGCAATACCTTGCGTGACGCACGTGATGCGGTTGGCACAATTCGCCGCGAAGAGGCGCAATCGCGTGATGAATTGCGGGTTCGCATATCTCAGATCGATGGCGCTGCGGTTGGACAAGCCGCGCTAGAAGGCTTGGCGCAACCTGTGATTAGCCTTGGTGGGATCGCCGCCAACAATTTTGCCGTCTCGGTTGAAGGGGACGTATTGGTCGTCAAATTGACCGATGAAGAAAAACTTGCCGTTGCTGAACGCACTTTGGTCCAATCCCTAGAAATCATCCGACGCCGTGTTGATGAAGCGGGGACCAGAGAGCCCACAATCCAACGTCAAGGCACCGATCGCATTTTGATCCAGGTTCCAGGTGTCGGGAGCGCGGAAGAGCTAAAAGAGATTATTGGTAAAACCGCAAAGCTGACGTTCCACTCAGTCGTTAGCATCGAAAACGATGCAGAGACGCGTGTCGCCTCAGACGAAATTCTCTTGCCTGAAGATTTTCAGGGCGAGGAGACACCGAACACCTTCTATGTGCTGAAAGCCGCCGCTGTTATCGAGGGCGATGACTTGACAGACGCGCAGGCCGCTTTTGATTCAAACGGCCAGCCGGCGGTTAATTTTCGCTTAAACCCCACAGGCGGGCGCATTTTTGGCGAATACACGGCGGAAAATATCGGGCAACCCTTCGCGATTGTCTTAGACGGCAAAGTTGTCTCCGCCCCTGTCATTCGCTCTCATATTCCAGGTGGATCGGGTATTATCAGCGGCAATTTCTCAATCGAAGAAACATCTACGCTCGCTATTCAACTACGGGCTGGCGCACTTCCGGCATCGGTCGTCTACCTCGAAGAGCGTACTGTTGGTCCAGAGCTTGGTCAGGACAGTATTGATGCGGGTAAACTCGCGACAACCTTCGCCTTCCTTGCCGTTTTGGTCTTTATGTTCCTAAGCTACGGCCGCTTCGGCCTTTACGCGAATATCGCCTTGATATTGAACGTCGCCCTTATTTTCGCGCTTCTGTCCTTAATTGGCGCCACACTCACCCTGCCAGGTATCGCAGGCATTGTTTTGACAATCGGTATGGCGGTCGATGCGAATGTTCTGGTCTTTGAGCGAATTCGCGAAGAATTGAAACGCGCCAAAGGCGTCGCGCGTGCAATTGAGCTTGGTTATGAGCGCGCGTTCAGTGCGATTATCGACGCAAACATAACCACGTTCATCGCTGCCTTGATCCTTTACGTGATGGGCTCCGGCCCTGTGCGTGGCTTTGCTATAACCTTGGGTATCGGCATCATCACTTCTGTATTTACCGCGATTTGGGTCACCAGATTGATGATTGTCATTTGGCTCGATGCCAAACGTCCAAAAGAACTTGAATTGTGATCGGAGGAAACCATGCGCTTAAAATTAGTCCCCTCTGAAACCAAGATCGATTTCTTCAGCTTTGCTCGCATCACATTTGGGGCCAGCATTGCCGCAGTTATCGCCTCAGTTATTCTATTTTTTGTGATCGGTTTGAATTTCGGTATCGATTTTCGGGGCGGCACGACCATCCGTACCGATAGCCAGCAACCTGTTGTTGTCTCTGATTATCGCGCAGCGATTGAACAGCTTTCGCTAGGTGATGTTTCCGTTACCCAAGTTTTTGATCCCACAAAGCCAGATCAAAATGTCGCCCAAGTGCGTATTGAAGCCCAAGAGGGCGAAGAGGCGATTTCAATTGCCGCGATCGAGGCCGTCAAAGGCGCGCTTAAAGAACTCGATCCACAAATGACATTTCCTCAGGTAGAGTCTGTGGGTCCAAAAGTTTCAGGGGAATTGATCCAAACTGCGGTCATCGCGGTTCTGCTCGCGATTGCAGCGGTTCTTTTCTACATTTGGTTGCGATTTGAATGGCAGTTCTCAGTGGGCGCCGTTGCCGCTTTGGTCCATGACATCATTTTGACAATCGGTATCTTTAGCTTGCTTCAGATCAAATTTGACCTCGCAATCATCGCCGCACTTCTGACCATCGTCGGCTACTCGCTGAATGACACGGTGGTTGTATTTGACCGGGTGCGCGAAAACCTTCGTAAGTATAAGAAACGCGATTTGACCGAAGTGTTAAACCTGTCGATTAACGAAACACTCTCGCGGACTGTTATGACCTCTGTCACCACCTTGATCGCCTTGATCAGCCTTTATGTGTTGGGCGGCGATGTTATTCGCGGTTTCGTCTTTGCGATGATTTGGGGCGTGATTGTCGGGACATATTCATCGGTATTTGTTGCATCCTTCATCCTTTCCAAACTTGGCGTAAAGCGCGATTGGGATAAAATCGACGATGGAAGAGCCGGCACCCAGTTCGCCAATATTGATGCTTGAACTATTTCAAACGGCCCTCGCACAAGACGGACTAATATGGATTTGTTTGGCGGGTTTTGTAGCAGGACTCGTTCGAGGCTTTTCGGGCTTCGGTACAGCAATGGTTTTTTTGCCGGTAGCTGCTCAATTCCTTGGTCCCGTTAACGCAATCCTTTGCCTAATGGCCATGGATGTGATTGGCCCTTTGCCAAATTTGCCGGGCGCATGGCGCGATTCAAAGCGCAATGAGCTATATAAGCTGTTGATTGCAACGCTGGTAGTTCTGCCTTTTGCAACAATACTGCTGACTTCGATGAGTCCGGAGTTCTTCCGCTATACCGTTTCAACGGTCGCACTGACGCTTCTTCTCCTGTTAATGCTGGGCGTGCGCTATCGCGGGGAGTTTCGAAGCTGGATGTTATATGGAGCAGGTGGATTGGGTGGCTTTCTGGGTGGAATATCGGGTGTACCTGGCCCGCCTGTCATTATGATCTATATGGCCTCTGAAAACCGCCCATCGGTAATTCGAGCCAACAATATGCTTTATCTTTTTGGCTTTGATTTGTTGATGGTTTTCGTCTTCTTGGTTCGTGGACTGCTTACAATTCCTCCGCTAATTATTGGGCTAGTCGCGGCAGTTCCTTATCTTCTTGGCAATATTGTTGGCAAAAAAATCTTCAATCCAGAGAAAGAAAAAATCTATCGCACGGTCGCATACCTCATAATCGCGATCAGTGCGATCAGGGGGTTGCCGATTTGGGGATAGCCAGTCTGATTAACGCAGCCAAGTAATTCTCGCTTTTCCCTAAGCTATGAATTGCGTATATCAGCCCCAAGATAATTCGTAAAAGGAGACGCCAAAATGGCTTTTGAACTTCCCGATCTACCCTATGCCCATGACGCGCTTGCCGATGGTGGCATGTCCAAAGAAACACTCGAGTTTCACCACGACCTTCACCACAAAGCATATGTCGATAACGGCAATAAACTAATCGATGGCACTGAATGGGCCGATAAATCTATGGAAGAGATTATTGTTGGCACATATGACAAATCAGCGGTCGCACAGAACGGTATTTTCAACAACATCAGCCAACTTTGGAACCACAACCAGTTCTGGGAAATGATGGGCCCATCGGGTCGCAACATGCCATCCGAACTTGAAGCAGCGATCAACGACAGCTTCGGTTCCGTCGACAAATTCAAAGAAGAATTCACAGCCGCAGGCGTTGGTCAGTTTGGTTCAGGATGGTGCTGGTTGGTTAAAGACGCTGATGGCGGCTTGAAAGTGACTAAAACAGAAAACGGTGTGAACCCGTTATGCTTTGGTCAAACAGCACTATTGGG
>CAZRFT010000282.1:0-4686 GCA_964599255.1 uncultured Neptunicoccus sp.
TGTGCGGACATCGACTTGGCCAAATGGCTGAATGAAGACTACGCCGTGCCAGCCCGCGAAGAGGACC
Source organism: uncultured Neptunicoccus sp. (assembly GCA_964599255.1). Lineage (GTDB taxonomy): Bacteria > Pseudomonadota > Alphaproteobacteria > Rhodobacterales > Rhodobacteraceae > Amylibacter. Next base: position 68 of record CAZRFT010000282.1, read on the forward strand.
CGTTTTCCGAAGATGCCGAGGCGCAATCTAACCCCTCAGATCGCTTGCACTAATTTTTTTAAATTAGCCTCTGGACAGCCCCCGCCCCCTGTCATAGAACGCCGAAACCCGAACAGAGATGTTCACCCGTGCCCGGGTAGCTCAGGGGTAGAGCAGTGGATTGAAAATCCTCGTGTCGGTGGTTCGATTCCGCCCCCGGGCACCATTTTTTAATTTAAGTACATGTGATTGCATATTTTTTTGAATGCAGTGAATCTTATCCCCCTTAATATCCCCCCTTTCTCGGCTGATAGATTATAGAATCTTACGGTTTCATTTTAATCTCACCTAACCATCAATTTGAGAATGTGATCATAACTCACAGTTTAAAGCCCTTTGTTTTCGGTATGAGCAGCCAGCATTTCCTAGGGTGAATCTTAGGGTAGGCTTAGGGTCATTCTTTTTGCAAGAAGACGGACCCTCTATCACGTCAACCACTATAGTGATGGGCGGAAAGCGGACTTTCGCTACATGCGCGAAAACTTAAATTTGGACTCTTCGTACCGGTAACCGCGGGGTTTATGCATTGCCAAACACAGTCGGCTGAAACTAAAGTGTTGTTGAAACTGAACTATTCCAAGAAACTTCATAAGTTCCATTAGCGCCACCGTTATAAAACCAATTAACCAAAACCGGTTATTCAGACGCTGTTCAGGCGATGTTTGCTTAACAAATCCAACATCATATGTTTCGCGTTTTGTCTGTGGTCACGGTGAATTTCGACAGCTCTTGTCGCGTCTCCATTCGCAATCGCTTCATACAGTTGCCTGTGATCCTCGTTAGATTGAACGGGCAGGGGGCGCATAAACAGCGTAACTGATCGTGCACGGCGTACCTGGTCATTCATCATTTCAAACACCGAGAAAGCGCGCGAGTTTTGCCCGAGCCTAACAAGCTCTCTGTGGAACAAGTCATCTGACTTTGCCCAGTTCTCAAGGTCTTTGCTTTCGAGGGCATGCTCCATATTTTCAATGGCCGCCGCGAGTGCTTTCAAGTCGTGCCGAGAATAGTTTGCTTCTGCTGCGCGGCGTGCCGCCAAACACTCGAGCTCTGTGAGAACGTCATAAATCTCTTCCATGTCATCTGGCGAAACCGGCAAAATTCGAACGCCTTTACGAGGCCGCAATTCCAACAAGCCTTGGCTTTCCAGAGTCAATGCAGCCTCGCGGATTGGAGTGCGGGACATTTCAAGACGCACGGCCAGTTCACTTTCAAGGTGATCGGAGCCTGCCGCCAAGTCACCCCGAAAAATCATTTCGCGAAGCAAATGAACCGCGCGCTGGGTCGTTGAAAGTTGTTTGCCCGATGGTTGCACCAAGTTTAGTCCAATGCTGTTTTTTGCCCTGTCTCGGCGGAACTATAGATCGCGTTTTCTATTTCGATGACACGAATATAGTCTTTAGCTTCGTTTTCTATGTCCGATCCGTGGATTAGGCCAGAAATCACATGGCTCTGCAAGTGATGTACGCAGTCGCCGCCAAAGCCGTCCCAAGTGTCAGCTGCTGAAATTTCTGCTTCTTCCGTTTGCGCGAATTTTCGTAGCGAGATTGACCCATCACCGCGTAAAACAAGAGAGCCCTTAGAGCCCTCAATCAACGCTTCACCCATCGTGCGGCGGAGATTGTCAGCGGCATGATCCAGGTTGCGATTGCCGTCGAATATGGCGCGCACGCCATTAGGATGATCAAAAATCACATAGCCGGCATCCTCGCCGGCAATGACTGGGTTCACCTTGCGCAAGTCTGCGTAAACGGCGGTTGGTTCACCCAAAAGAAAACGAAACGTGTCGACCCAATGGACCGCAGTTTCATGGATCAAGAATCTCTTCATCTCGCGAAAATATGGTTGCCGATCCAGGTAAGCATCCATGCCTTGTCCGTCACCCGGCCGCAGTCTGAATGTGAGTTGTTGAACCTCGCCAATCGCATTTTCGCTTAGTGCATTTTTGATCTGACGATACCAAGGTTGAAACCGAAAGTTTTCGTGGACAACAATCCTTGTTCCCGCCTCGTCTGCCAACGCGATCATGCTTTTGGCTTCTTGGATATCCTGACAGAACGGCTTTTGGCAGATGATCGTTTTAACGCCCTGTGCAATGGCCGTTTTTATCGTCTGAGCATGTGCAACAGGGGGTAAAATAACATCCAGCAAGTCTGGGTTGGTGTCCGACAGCATTTTTGAAAGGTCGTCATAGGCGGCATATCCCGTCGCCTGTGCTTTGCTGATATCGCGGTTGCATGAGCCGACGACTTGGACATCGTCCATACGCGCCCAACTTTCGTAGTGAAACTTGCTAAAGTAACCTGCTCCGACGCACGCGACTTTGATACTCTGTGTCATACGGTTTCCATCGCAACAAGGGCTTGGACCGCCGCAGCGGCATCGTCAGTTCCAGACGTACCGCCCAGATCTCGCGTCAACGTTTTGCCCCTCGCGACAACGCGCTCGACAGCCTCGCGAAGACGATTGCCGTCTGCAACTAGAGCCTCATTGCTATGTTTGATCCCTAGCCAATCCAACATCATCGCGGCCGACAAAATCATGGCGAAAGGATTCGCTAGGCCGTGACCGGCGATATCAGGCGCCGATCCATGGCAGGGTTGGAAGACCGCATGCTCCAACCCGATGTCAGCGGAAGGAGCGAGCCCAAGGCCGCCCATTAGCCCCGCTCCAAGATCTGATAGAATGTCACCAAACATGTTTTCTGTTACGAGAACGTCAAAGTCCCATGGTTTCTGAACCATCCAAAGCGCAGTTGCGTCAACATAAGCATGGTCGGCAACTAAGTCGGGGTTGCGGAGGGCTTCCTGATCAAACAACTCTCGGAAAAAAGCAAACGCGCGAAAGACATTGGCTTTGTCCACACAGGTTACGCGTCCCGGTCCGCGACCTGCCTTCTTTCGATTGCCCGCAAGTTCGAAGGCGAATCTGAATAATTTCTCCGAAATGTCGCGCGTGATCAGAAGTGTTTCCCGGGCTTCGTCGTTCGTAATTTCGCCACAGCCCTGCGAATAAAAAAGGCCCTCTGTGCTTTCGCGAATGAGGACAAAGTCGATCTCTTTGCCCTTAGGAAGGGAGAGTGGTCCACGCTGTCCCTCGCGAACGGTAACTGGTCTGACGCCAGCAAAAAGCGTCAGTTCCTTTCTAAGGTCTATCTGTGGCGAGATTTCCGTTCCATCCACATAGCGCACATCTGGCAAACCCATTGCGGAAAGTAGAATCGCATCCGCCTGGCGAGCTGCGTCCATAGAGTCTTTTGGAAGCGATTCTCCGGTTGCTGCGTAATGTGCTGCGCCAGCGGGTAAGTCTTGAAAGTTCAAGCTGTACTCATTGGACGCATCTGACATTGCACGAAGGATTTTCACTGTAGGATCAGTGATTTCTGGGCCAATACCGTCGCCTGCAAATACCGCGATTTCAAATGTCTCACTCATAGACACTGTTCCCCTTCTGACTTCTTAACTTTGGCATTTTGCACGAGATTGCGCAAAAAAATTTGACAACGCATTAATTAATGCATACGCAAATGAATGCAACAATAAACGCATTGAGTCTGGGAGGACGACATCAAATGAAACTCAACATTGCAAAGATTGCGGGTGCAGCGGCGCTCGTGACAGGGCTGGCAGGCGGTGCTTTGGCCCAAGAATATCCATTCCGCGATATCACCACAGCGGTTGTGTGGGGCGCAGGTGGAGGCACAGACTCCATCAATCGCATGATCATGGCCGAGATGGAAAAACACCTTCCTGTGTCGATCAACGTTATCAACCAAACTGGTGGTGTCGCCGGATCCAACGGCATGGTCTATGTGCAAAACCAAGCGGACGATGGCTACACTTTGGTCGGTCTTTCGGAATCCAACGTGACGGCTGCTGTACAAGGCGGCTGGGACCAGAAATTTGACTACTGGTATCCGTTTATCGTCGGAGGTTCGCCAGACCTGATTTCTGTGCCCGCGAACAGCCCTTACAACACATTGCAAGAGCTGGTTGATGCAGCCAAAGCTGCGCCTGGTACTATTCCGGCAGCAGCTTCAGGCGCTGGCTCTATCCATCACCTGAACCTTTTGGCGATCGAGAATGGTGCAAATGCCACATTCAAATTCGTACCTTACAAAGGGTCTGCTCCGGGCCAAGAAGCCGCGATTGCAGGTGAAGTCGCATTGGTTGTGACCTCTTTGGCAGAACAGGCCGCTTTGATTGAAGGCGGGAAACTTAAACCGCTGGCAATGCTGACACCAGAGTCCGTCGAGATCGCAGGCATGAGTGTTCCTTCGGCCTTTGACATCTATGACGGGTTGGACAAATACCTGCCACTCAAGCAAGCCATCGGCTTTGCCGTGCACAATTCGGCGTCTGATGATGTGAAGGCGAAATTGGGCGATGCTTTTGAAAAGGCGATTGCGTCTGATGTCGTTGCTGAGTGGGCTGTCGCGAATAACTATGATGTTGGCGGCCAGTACGGCGAAGAAGCGCAGGCGCTGTTCGCGACACTGGAAAGCACATTTGCTTACACGCTGAAAGACCTTGGCGCGACGACCGTCGATCCCGCGTCGCTTGGCATCGAGAAACCTTAAA
>CAZRFT010000283.1:0-4406 GCA_964599255.1 uncultured Neptunicoccus sp.
AACCCAGATGATTAAGTGCAGGTCTGAAGCTGCATATCGTATGTGATCGCGCGTTCTTCTACGGTGCGCGCGATATTCACAAGCCAGGTTTTGCGGCGATAGGTGCCGCGTTTAAATCCAGCGTGACCATCGTGATAGGCAAGATACTGACGATAGGCATCCCAACGTGACAACCCAAGACGCTCGTTTGACTCGTTGAAATACCAGCCGATGAAATCGGTGGCATCGCCGAAATCGGTACGACGCGCACGGCGTCCACCTTCGTCTTTTTGATACCATTCCCAAGTGCTGTCGATTGCCTGGGCGTATCCATAGGCAGAGCTTTGACGCCCCACCGGTATCACGCCTGCCTTGTAACGAATTGGCGTGCGCGCATCGCCGACGAATTTACTCTCTTGGTAAATCGTTGCCATTTGGACTGCGATGGGAACCCCCCATTTCTTTTGGGTGGCTTTCATATCCCGAAGCCAGCCCGGGCGTTCCTTCACGATTGCACATGCATCATCGAGATTTCGTGGGGGTTGATTGGGCGATCCCCCGCCACATGCGGTTAAGATCAATGCCACAAGGCCCATTGCCAGGGTTCTTTTCTTTATCATCTGCCTGCTCCCAGTCTTTGCGCTGGTTTTGGGGCAATATGAGTCAAAATGCGCGCCAAAGCAATAGTTTAGCGCTGGTATGCATTAGCAGGCTTGTGATAGGTTTAAGGGTAGCGAGGATTACGGGTTATGTCGTTCAAAAACGCGAAATATCAAATCGGTCAGGTGGTCAAGCACCGCGTCTTCCCGTTTCGGGGCGTGATTTTTGATGTCGATCCAGAATTCAATAATACAGAAGAATGGTGGCAGTCCATTCCAGAAGAGATACGCCCGCATAAAGACCAACCATTTTACCATGTGCTGGCGGAGAATGAGACGAGTTATTATACTGCTTATGTGTCCGAGCAGAACCTGTTGATCGACGGCTCGGGTGAGCCTGTTGATCATCCCGAGGTGGACGAGATGTTCGGGACGCTTAGCGATGGCTATTACCCACCGAAGGGGCGGGTGAATTAGAGCGGCAAAAACTCTTCACAAACACTCATTCCCCCCCTATAAGCCCCACATCGGGAAGGGTACGCGATTCGTGTGCCCTTTTTGTACTGTCCGAGACGGTGGGTGTGGAAACGCATAAATCCTGCCTGAGATGGGAAGAGGAACAACTGCATACGAGGCTTGCCTCGTGTGATTTTGGCCCAAGACCCTAAGACGGACCTAAACCCGTGGGCGTAAGCCCGCGAAATATGAGCCGCGGGGTCTTTTTAAGGCGCCGCATTAACTTGGAGAAAACTGTGGATAGAGCCCAAAAAGAAGCAGTGGTTGGCGAACTCAACCAAATCTTCACGGACTCTGGTGTTGTCGTAGTGTCTCACTACGCCGGTATTACAGTTGCGGAAATGCAAGACCTTCGTGCGCGTATGCGTGCGGCGGGCGGGCAGGTTCGCGTTGCCAAGAACAGGCTCGCCAAAATCGCACTAGAAGGCACACCAAGCGAAAGCCTTGGTGAGTACATGTCTGGTATGACTGTGCTTGCATATTCTGAAGATCCTGTAGCAGCCGCAAAGGTTGTTGAGGATTACGCCAAAGATAACGAGAAACTCGAAATCTTGGGCGGTGTCATGGGTGGCAATGCACTTGACCGCGCTGGTGTTACGCGCGTGTCCAAAATGCCAAGCCGCGAAGAGCTTCTTGCTTCTATCGCTGCATGCATCGGGGCACCTGCATCCAACATCGCTGGCGCAATTGGCGCACCTGCTTCGAACATCGCTTCGATCGTTTCTACGATCGAGGAAAAGGCAGCAGCTTAACTGGAATTACCGGTGTCCGTGAAATGCGGGCATCACTGGAAACAGAAAAATTGGAAACGGATATATCAAATGGCTGATATCAAAAAACTAGCAGAAGAAATCGTAGGTCTTACGCTTTTGGAAGCTCAAGAGCTTAAAGAAGTTCTTAAAGAAGAGTACGGCATCGAACCAGCAGCTGGTGGTGCAGTAATGGTTGCGGGCGCAGCAGGCGGCGACGCTGGCGGTGACGCAGGTGCAGAAAAAGACGAATTCGACGTCATCTTGAAATCTGCTGGTGACAAGAAAATCAACGTCATCAAAGAAGTTCGCGGCATCACAGGTCTTGGCCTGAAAGAAGCTAAAGAGCTTGTAGAAGCAGGCGGCAAAGCCGTTAAAGAAGGCGCGTCTAAGGACGAAGCTGAAGAGATCAAGAAGAAGCTTGAAGAAGCTGGCGCTGAGGTCGAATTGAAATAATTCCATGCGGCACTAAATAAGTGCCGTGTGACACAGATTTGGGCTGAATTCGGTGAAAAATCGGATTCAGCCCGCGTCTGTCTTTCAAAGGGCCTTTTCCAAAAGGGCGTTTTTAAAGGCAGAGACAAATCGGGGGCGCGGAATAGGCAACCGCGCAGGAATGGATTTGGCTCGGGCTTTCGTGTTGGCTTTCGAGGTCCCCTTCGCCCAAGGGATGTCGATCGCGCACTAAAAGAGGCGATATATACACATGGCTAAAGCGCAAGCTGGTTTGAAACGGATCCGTCGTAATTATGGTAAGATCCGTGAGGTTCTAGATATTCCTAACCTGATTGAGGTTCAAAAATCTTCTTATGAATTGTTTTTAAAATCTGGCGACCAGCCAGAGCCGTTGAAGGATGAAGGCATTAACGCTGTTTTCCATTCGGTTTTTCCGATCAAGGATTTCAACGAAACAGCAATTCTTGAATACGTAAAATACGATCTTGAAAAGCCGAAATATGATGTCGAGGAATGTATGACCCGCGACATGACTTATTCGGCACCTTTGAAGGTCACGCTTCGTCTGATCGTTTTTGATGTGGATGAAGAAACAGGTGCCCGTTCGGTAAAAGGCATCAAAGAACAAGATGTGTTCATGGGCGATCTGCCTTTGATGACACCAAATGGGACATTTGTTGTAAATGGTACCGAGCGTGTGATTGTTTCACAGATGCACCGCTCGCCTGGTGTGTTCTTTGACCATGATCGTGGCAAAACACATTCTTCTGGTAAGTTGTTGTTTGCGTCGCGCATCATTCCTTACCGTGGGTCTTGGTTGGATTTTGAATTTGATGCCAAAGACATCGTTTATGCACGCATTGACCGTCGCCGTAAGCTGCCTGTTACGACGCTTCTTTATGCGTTGGGTCTGACCCAAGAAGAGATTTGTGCGGAATATTACGATTTCGTTGACTACAAATATGACAGCAAGAAGAAAGCCTGGGTCACCAAGTTCTTCCCAGAGCGTATTCGCGGCACCAAGCCGGCTGCCGATATTATCGATGCAAAAACCGGGCGGGTGATTGCAGAAGCGGGTCAGAAAGTAACACCACGCACGGTTAAAAAGCTGATCGACGAAGGTAAAGTCACCGAAGTTCGCGTGCCGTTCGAAGGCATTGTGGGCCGTTTCGTCGCGCAAGATATCATCAATGAAGAAACAGGTGAGATCTGGGTCGAAGCGGGTGATGAGCTGACGCTTGAATATGACAAGGATGACAATGTGTCGGGCGGCACGTTGCACACACTTCTTGAAAATGGCGTCACAGATATCCCAACGCTTGATATCGATAACGTCAATGTTGGCCCGTATATCCGCACCACGCTTGCGGCAGACAAAAACTGGAACCGCGACACGGCGTTGATGGATATCTATCGTGTAATGCGTCCAGGTGAACCACCAACCGTTGAAGCGGCGTCTGCCTTGTTTGACACTTTGTTCTTCGATTCTGAGCGTTATGACTTGTCCTCTGTGGGTCGTGTAAAAATGAATATGCGTCTGCAACTTGATGCAGAAGACACGATGCGCACGCTTCGCAAAGAAGACATTGTTGCGGTTGTCAAAGCGCTGGTTGATTTGCGCGATGGCAAGGGTGAGGTTGATGATATCGACCACCTTGGCAACCGTCGTGTTCGCTCAGTCGGTGAATTGATGGAAAACCAATACCGTGTGGGTCTGCTTCGTATGGAGCGCGCGATCAAAGAGCGGATGTCATCTGTCGAGATCGACAACATCATGCCACAAGATCTGATCAACGCGAAACCGGCCGCCGCGGCCGTTCGTGAATTCTTCGGCTCTTCGCAGCTGTCGCAGTTCATGGACCAAACCAACCCACTGTCTGAAGTCACGCATAAGCGTCGTCTGTCAGCGCTTGGGCCAGGCGGTTTGACACGTGAACGTGCAGGCTTTGAGGTGCGCGACGTGCATCCAACGCATTACGGTCGTATGTGTCCGATTGAAACGCCAGAAGGTCCAAACATTGGTTTGATCAACTCTTTGGCGACCTTCGCTCGTGTGAACAAATACGGTTTCATCGGAACGCCGTATCGGAAGGTAATTGATTCCACT
>CAZRFT010000284.1:0-14347 GCA_964599255.1 uncultured Neptunicoccus sp.
GATCAAAAAATTGATCAAGTAGCGTTTGCCGCGCGTAGTTTTCAACGCCAATTGATAGCCTCCCAAATACAAAGTTCCTCTAGATTGAACAAAATGGTCGCGGCACAGCTAGAAGCCATGTTGCAACACGCCTCTCGAAATGTGGACCATTATTCACACCTTAAAAAACTCCAGTTTAAAAAAGCCGCTCAGTCATCCGCCCTGTTTCGAATGATACCCACGCTTACAAGGTCAGAGGTGCAAAGTGCCGAAAGTGCCTTGATTGCGTCAGAACTTCCATCGGGACATAGCATTGTTGGGCGAAACCGCAGCTCCGGAACAACAGGAAACCCAATTGAAATTCCCATCACGAATATCTTCCATATGTGGCAAAAAGCGTTGGCTCTGCGCGCCAATATTTGGGCACGGCGCGATTTCAAGAAAGACCTGGCAATTATTCGCAAATTTCCAAAATCCGAAGGCGTTGACGGAACGCCTCAAGCGCATTGGGGGGATTCTCAAGCCTATCCTTTCCAAACCGGGACCCGCTATATGGGGGAAATATCCAATACCACCATCGAACAGCAATTTAAATGGCTGGTTGAACACCAGCCAGCATACCTATTAACATTTCCATCATTGGCGGCCGGTCTGCTGGCCGTTTCAGAGCAATCTGGTTTCGCCTGGAAGCCTAAGGGGATTATGACGTTAGGTGAGAGCCTGACCGATAGTTTGCGTTACGAAATCACAGATAAATGGGGTATCGGCGTTGATGACACGTATTCGGCAGAAGAATGCGGCGTGATTGCACTGCAATGTCCCAGCCATGGAAACTATCATATTCAATCCGAAAATCTAATTGTCGAGGTTCTGGATGAGGCTGGCAAACCCTGTTCATCTGGCAAAATAGGGAAAGTCGTTATAACGACATTAAATAATTTTGCCTCTCCGCTTATTCGCTACGAGATTGGGGACTACGCAATCGCCGGTGGTAAATGTGGATGCGGTCGGGTGGGTCCGACTTTACAAAAAATAATTGGGCGAAGTCGTCATCTTTTGTCAACAAAAGATGGAAAAATTTGGCCCAGCTTTGGCTTTCGAAAGCTTCGAAATGCCTTTGGAATTGGAATGTATCAGGCCCGACAAGTAGCTATCGACAAGCTTAACTTTGAGTTCACTGCGAACTCTACTTTGGCTTCCGATCAAATCACGCAAATACACGCTCATATCGCCCAAGTATTGCCTAGCGGCATGGAGATTTCGATACGTCAAGTTGACGAAATCAAGCGTCCTGAAAATGGAAAAATAGAAGTCTTTATAAACGAAATGACGCTCTAATTATTCAAGGGCATCGTATACGTCAGCGCTACACTTCCCCTTCGCAGGCTGTGATGCGCGTTCAGAGGGCCATCGTCGGAGTGTACGCCGCTGAAGGTGGCTTCACGCGTCGCCAGATACTTGAAATCAAGCCCGATTTTCCCACCATTGCCAGTATTCCAGGAAAAGCCAAATCCAACTTGAGCAGCCAATACATTATCGCTTGAATTAATGGGAAAGGTTTCACCTTGATCATCCGTATCAGCAAAACTTGCACTGACTTTGGCAAGTCCAACGCCGGCGCCAATATGGGCACTGTCCCCGATACCAATATCCAAATCTTTCCAAACATTCGCCATCACAGTGAATGCATCAATCGCATCCCCTGGCGAGGCAACTTCTCGGAAGGAAAACCCGCCTTCTAAGAAAGATGAAACCCCACCCTTGCTATATGCAAATTCCATTTCACCTCTTACATTAGCGCCCATTTGAGCCCCAATCGCAATCCCACCTGTACCACCGAGATCATAGGAAAGTACATTATTGGTTCGATCCGTTTCTGGGCTTGGATCTTTTCTAAAATCAGAATTTAGATTTTTAGACGCACCGAGGAAAAGGCTAATGTATGGCTCACTAAAGCTTTGAGCGTTTGCAGTGCTTGACAAAGCGATTGCGCAAACCGTGGCTGGGATTAACAAACGAGTTTTCATAGCACCCTCTTTTCATCTCGACGTCGAATGTAAACTAGACTTTATTCCCTTACAATGTCTAGCAGGTTAAGCCACATGCACGAAATTCCAGACTCAGAGTTAATTTTGCGCACAGCAGAGGTGACATTGAAAAAGTACCACTCGACTTGCGATCAATGTCAAAATTACCATCTTTCCAATATCTTTCGCAGACTTAAGACCCCACTTTTCCAGCGTCTGGCTGACTTTCAAGATTTTCAACAAATGCTCACAAATTTCCTGGCTCAGTCAGGAGATGATGGTCCGATTCGAATTGCGATCATTGGCACTACCGATTGGACACTTCCCGCTATTGTACTTCATGCGATGGAAGTGGTTTCGAATGCTAGGCTAGAACTTATCGTCATTGATCGGTGTGAGTTGCCCCTGCATTTAACAAGACTCTATGCGCAAAAAACTAGTCAGAAGGTTGCAATCCTTAATAAGTCTTTTGAAAACTATCTCGCCACACCAAAATATGATCTCATGCTTTTGCATGGTGTATTTTCGCTATTCAATGATCAGATTGCTGGGCTAAGCGCGATCAAAAGAAACCTTAGTGAAAACGGCGAAGTTATGCTCTCTCATGCAATTGGTCGTCCAGGCAAAGAGTCGGCTTTTTTGGCAAGGGAAAATCAAGCGCTCGAAAACTTACATTGGGTTCAATCCCGTATCGAATGGCCGGACAACTTAGATATTAAACGTGTTGAAACAGATCTCATGACTGGTTTGCGCCAAGCCGAAAATCGACCGGATAATTTCCAAAATAATCTGGAACTAGAAAAGTTCATTAAGACGAACGACATGAAGATTGTTGAAAAACATATCGTAGCCTCAGAACAGGAAGGTCATCGGCGCAGATCTAGCAGAATTCTGCTTCGTCTCAAACTAGGGCGATAGTATCCGCCAAGCAATCGCTCCCACCACAAACGGATCTGACTGCGGATCAATAACGATTGCAAGCATATAGTATTGTATTATCGCACCCGCGCTAGACACCAAGAACGCGATGTCCCAGCGAGTCCGAAAACGTCTTAAACAGTAGAGTACAAAAAGAAAATTCCCAGCCAAAAGGCCAAACCCCCAAATGCCGATGAGCCAAAACAGCGATTGCGGGAGCAGATTGAACCTTAGATCTATATGTAGCCTGGTTTCCCTGTTTGTTTGTATCCTTCCTATTTCGAAGAGAATTGATAGCAAGCCAATACCGAGGATCAATGGAAGTACAATTGACGTGTCTTCGAAAAAATTAACCCAAATGAGAAGCGCCAAAAATAATCCCGCCAAGAGGCCGGCGGCAGGAATATCGGTAGAGCGGCCTATTTGTTCTGCGTCTCTAATTTGAAGCTTCCTCACCTGATACAAAAGTAAAATCGCAACCAACATCAAAGCAATCGCACCCGGTCGAAATAACCCGCTCCAACCCCAGATTTGGGAAGTTTGCAATAGCGAGGTTTCAAAAATTGGACCCAACACGAAGCCCAGCAAAAATGGCACTCTTGACCAGTCTAGCCTTTTGAGTGCTAAGCCAATCCCCGCCCCTGCCGCAAATTGCAACAAAGTAAAATAAGATAAAGATTGGTAGCAAGCGGCGAATAGCGCAAAAGTCATAGCGATGGGCACAAAGTGATTTTTGCGCAGGGCTGCTAAACGAACCAGTGCTGGCACGGCTACGAGAAACATTGGCACTGCAATCAAATTTGACAACCCGACAGTGGCGGCAAGCACGAGAGGAATGTCAATGTTCGAACCTAGCAGAGCCGGCCCAAAGGGAATCCCAACAATGACAAATGCAGACATCATGATTGCCATGCTGCCACTACCTGGAATTCCAAAAAATAGCGTTGGCACCATCGCGCCACCCTCTTTGGAATTATTCGCAGCCTCTGGCGCAATCACACCCACGATCGCTCCTTGACCCACCTTTGGATCGATGAATTTCAGCCGTGCAGCATCTGCATAGGCCAACCATGCCGCTACTGAAGAGCCCAATCCTGGAAGCGCACCAATCCCGATACCAATAGCGGAAGAGCGCAAAATCAAGATTTTGTGGCGCGTGGCCTCTGCCATACCCGCAAAGACGTCACTCAATTTGGTCCTCAATGCACGGCTCAAACTTTTTGCGTCATAAGGATCATCTTCAAGCATTTCCGGAACCACAAAGAGTCCCCCAATAATCGCAGCCAAACTAATCCCATCGGTCAATTCAGGAATACCAAATATAAGCCTGGGTTCAGCCGTCGACATGTCAAACCCAATCATAGACAAGACCGCGCCAAAACAGGCAGTAGAAATGGCAACAAATAAAAGACGTCCCGAAACCACGCCGATCATAATCACGCCAATGATTGAGAGAAGTAGTGTTTCGGGCGGACCAAAATATTTCAGCAGCGGAAGGGCAATTGGAATAAGAAGCAAAAAGCAAATAGCTCCTAGAACACCACCCACGGCAGAGGAGGTCAAACTTGCACCCAAAGCGCGCCCTGCCCGACCCTCTTTGGCCATTTTATGTCCGTCAATGATTGTTGCTGCGTCGCCCGCGCTCGAAGGGAGCGCGAATAAAATCGCAGGAATTGAAGCAGAGGTGTGGATGACAGAGTGAAGCGAAAACAAAAATACCAAAGCGCCCAAAGGATCAAAGATGAGCGCAAAGGGCAAGCCGAGTAACAATCCGATGCGCCCTGCAAGACCGGGCAGGATACCGATCACAAAACCAAATCCAGTCCCAAAAATTAAGGGCAGGACTAGCGAGAGAAGGTCGGCACCGGTCAATTGTTAAAATGCGCAGCTACGCGTCGTCCCCTCAGACATTTCAAGTCCGCATTTATACACGCGGTCGATAAGTTCTTTATCGGCCTCACTTAGGTTCGACAATGCATCAGCTTGCGATTGAATCGCGCTTGGCGAAACATAAAAAAATGGTACCCCTTGCTCCTTCGCAGCAGCTGCAAATTCCGGATCTGCCAAAACCGCTTGAAACACATCTCGCAATGCATCGAGCTCATTTCGCGGCAACCCTGGTTCAGCAAAAAACGCTCGTCCCATTGCGCGCGCGGAAACCGCGTAGTTCAAAGCGACTTGCGGGGCATTCGACACCAAGAAATCGTCAAGCGTGCGCTTAGCCTTCTCTGGCGCTTCTGGGTTGGGAACGATGGTATATAGCTCTTGCACAAGCCCTTCGGAGATCAATTGCTCGACGCCTTCATCCCGCGCAATCGTGTAAAATGCCACGTCGCCAGCGAGTAAGGCCTGTTTGCGTGCTTTCTTCTTAAATCCAACGACGATCTTGGCTGGAATTCCAGTCAATGCGCTTAACATAATTCCAGCCGTTGCGTGGGTCGCTTCAATATCGCTTACTGGCAAAAACAAATCATCTTTCGTCGCTCTTAATTTCTTAGGATCCAAAGAAAGCCCGGTGCGCGCGGCCATGATAAACCCCTCTTTTTCCACACCAACAATCCAAGCCGCGTCGGCAAAATCAAAATCTATGCCACTACGCTGATAAAGTTGTGCATGCGCTATTTCAGGAGGGCGAACGAAGCCAATGGAAATGGTTTCACTTTCATCATTAAAAACGGCGCTTACCGCCCGAGTGCCGTTTGCCGCATCGTTAAAAATTGGACGGATTTTGCTATCGGGGAGGGCATCTTTCAAAAATGGAAAAATGGCGTTCCAAAATCGTGCGCCTCCGCCCGAATTGGAAAATCCGATATGAACTTCAATGGACCTTCCCGTCAGATCGTCTTCAGCTCTCGTAGCAACAGAAGTTAAAAGAAAACTTCCCAAAAACATGGCAAGAAAAAAGGTTCTTAGCATCACTTTATGTGTTTTGTTCATTCTGATACCCCAAAGCTAGTATTTGCCTCGTTAGCAATTCAATTCTGGAGTGTATTAGAGAAGTCAGAGAACCAATTCTAGAAAGATTTCGTACCGGAATTCTCATAAACCTGACTATTTTTCACGATCTTGGTTGAAAAAGTGATCAGTTTGAACCGACAAGACCACTAGACAAACAGCGTTCAATGCTTAAGCTCATGACCGTCGCCTCGGGTGGCTGCCGCAAAATGCCAAAAAATGTCGGAATCCATCTGACATGCTAAATGCGGTTCGGTAGCTTGGGGCATTCGATAAACAGGGAGAAATCGATGAAAAAGACAATTATCGGTGCAGCAGCAGCTCTTGCTGGTGCAACTATGATTTCGTCTGCCGCTTCTGCAATGGAATGTGGCGATGTTACTATGGCAGAATGGAACTGGGCGTCTGGCGAGCTTATGGCTAACGTTGACGCATTCATTCTAGAAGCTGGCTATGGCTGTAATGTTGAATTGATCGTTGGTGGTACAACTCAGATCTTCGCAGCGATGGACGAAAAAGGTTCACCAGAAATTGCTGGCGAATTGTGGGCAAACGCTGTTCAAACACCTTTGCAAAAAGGTATCGATGAAGGCCGCTTGCACTCAGTAAACGCGGGCCCAATCACGGGTCTTGGCGAAGGTTGGTGGGTAACACCTGCATTTGCAGAAGCACACCCAGACCTAGACACTGTTGAGAAAATCATTGAGCGTCCAGACCTATTCCCATCTGCGGATGATGCGTCTCGTGGTGCTTTCTTGGGTTGCCCAGCAGGTTGGGGTTGCCAAATCTCTAACGCGAACCTTTACCGTGCATTCGACATGGAAGCAAAAGGTTGGGACCTAATCGATCCAGGTTCTGCAGCGGGTCTTGATGGTGCTTTCACTAAAGCAGCAGAGCGCGGCGAGTTCGCATTCGGCTACTACTGGAACCCAACTGCACTTGTTGGTAAGCTTGGCCTTGTTGCGATCCCTTGGGAAGCTGAATTCGCAGGTAACGAAAACTGGGATAACTGCATCATGGTTGCAGACGAAGGTTGTGCAAACCCACAAAAGACAGCTTACGTTAAGTCTGTTGTGAACACTGTTGTGACTGACAGCTTCATGAAGAAGTCATCTGTCGCTGCTGATTACCTAGGCGCACGCGTGTTCCCAGGTGACGTGATGAACGCAATGTTGATCTACATGGCGGAAGAGCAAGCAACTGGCGCGGATGCCGCGATCGAGTTCTTGAAAACTCAAGGCGATGTATGGAAAGCATGGGTTCCTGCAGACGTTGCAGCTAAAGTAGAAGCTGCTCTTTAAGATTTAATCTTTGGAATCCCGCGGGTGGCTTGCCCACCTGCGGGATTTTTATTCTCAACGCGTGCTGAGATTGATTTAATAACACGTAGTCCCGCGGTTCCGAATATGTCGGCTAACAATTGGGCAAGCGATCAGCTCTAAACGCATAAAATAGGAAAAGGGAAAATGGCGACTTGTGAGGGGCTCGGCCTCATGATCGATGCAAAGAAGTCCGATTGGTTTACGCCGCCACTAATGGCACGTGAACCTCTTCGTGATCTCAAAAAATGTATCGATGAAAACTTCAAAGAATTCTCGCGTGCATGGGGCGAAGCTATAGAAAACTTCTTTTACCCTCTACGCTGGTTCCTCAATGCTCTTGAGGATTTGTTTTTGGCTACACCTTGGCCAATATTGGTATTGATTTTCGCGGCTTTGGCCTATCTTGGGTCTAGATCCTGGAAAATGGCGCTAGGGACAGCGCTCTCTTTCTTGGCGATCGGCTACTTGGATATGTGGGAAGAAACAATGGCGACCGTCGCAATGGTGTCGGTGGCGACCATTACATGTATTGCGGTTGGTATTCCGATGGGCATTTGGATGTCGCGCTCTGATCGGGTTGAGGCCTTTATCACGCCGATCCTTGATATTATGCAGACAATTCCTTCCTTCGTGTATTTGATCCCGGTAATCATGCTTTTGGGTGTTGGCTCTACACCTGCCCTACTCGCGGTTATGGTCTATGCAATCCCACCGATTGTTCGACTAACAAACCTCGGCATTCGCCTTGTGGATGAAGAAACGCTTGAAGCAGCGCACGCATTCGGCGCAAACCGACGCGAACGCCTCTGGGGCGTTCAAATCCCACTAGCTCTGCCGAACCTGTTTGCAGGTGTAAACCAAACAATCATGATGGCTCTTGCTATGGTTGTGATCGCAGCCCTCATTGGCGGCGGCGGATTGGGTGTTCCAGTGTTACGTGCCGTGAACAACCAGTATCTCGCTCTTGGCCTTCTACACGGACTCGCGATTGTTGCGATTGCAATTATCTTTGACCGTGTATCCCAAGCCTACGGTAAACGACTACAGAAGCACCGGGAGGGTGGACATGGCTAGTAAGACAAAAGTAGAGATTAAAGATCTCTACAAAATATTCGGTAAAAATCCGAAAGCTATGGTGGAACATGTCGCTGGTGGCATGTCCAAGCCAGAGTTGCTTGAAAAGCATGGTCATGTGATTGGGCTCAACAACATCAACCTGAAGATCAAAGAAAAGGGTATTCAGGTGATTATGGGTCTGTCGGGTTCAGGCAAGTCAACCCTGATCCGTCACATCAACCGTTTGATCGAACCCACAGCGGGTCAGATGATTGTGGACGGTGTCGATGTTTTGGGCATGAATGAAAACGAGTTGCGTGATTTTAGACGCTATCAGGCCTCTATGGTTTTCCAAAAATTCGCTTTGATGCCACACCGCACCGTGCTTAGCAATGTGCGTTACGGCTTGGAAATCCAAGGTGTTCAGGATCCCGAAGCTGGCGATCGTGCACAGCACTGGTTGGAACGTGTGGGTTTAAAAGGCTTTGAAGAGCATTATCCAGCGCAACTATCGGGCGGCATGCAACAGCGTGTTGGATTGGCGCGTGGTCTGGCAACGGATGCGGATATCCTTTTGATGGACGAAGCGTTCTCTGCGCTTGATCCTTTGATCCGTACTGACATGCAGAACATTCTTTTGGATCTGCAAAAGGAACTGCATAAGACGATCATCTTTATCACCCATGACTTGGACGAAGCCCTTCGCATCGGGGATCATATTGCTATCCTTCGGGATGGACGCATGGTTCAGGCCGACGATCCGCAGCATATCATCCTTAATCCTGCAGATGACTATGTCACGGACTTCATCCAAGACATTAACCGTGCACGCGTTCTTCAAGTCGGCACGGTGATGGATACGAAGAAGAAACCCAAGACGGGGCCAAAAATTCCACATGATATGGTAATGGAAGATGCGCTACAAAAGCTGACAGGTTCAGCAAAGACTGCGCAAGTCACCAAAGGTGGAAAAACGGTTGGCTCCATCACTCTGGACCAAATGGTGAAATCTATTCACCGTCCAGAGAAGAAAGAGCGCAATCCAGAATACCGGTAATCCGTTCTACACGTGATCTAAAAAGGGCGCTCCGTGCGCCCTTTTTTATTGGATGATCACATCCTCAATCGATTTAGGATGTTGGGTAATCTGCTCGTAACCGTCATCGGTGATGATAAAGCTGTCCCCAACTTGCGCTCGAAAATTTTCAGTGGATACAGAGCCATCAACCGCAAACACCATACCGGGCTGAAGAATGGTTTTATCGCCAGTTACCAGTTGTGGAGTTTCAAGGAAGCTAAATCCAGTCGCACGGCCGCATCTGAATGGATAGGTGAAACCCGCTTGTTGAATCACCTCAGCGTACTCTGCATGCACGCTTTCCGCTGTTACGCCTGGTCCAAGTGCACCCAACGCAGCCTTTTGACTTGCCACCGCCACCTCATAAGTTTCTGCTTGGCTCTTATCTGCGATCTCACCAATCCAAAAAGTTCGATCAAACCCAAGCTTAAAACGATGGAAATTTGTCATGCCACAAAAGCACAAAAATACCGGCTCGCCGTGCTTCATTACCCGAGTGGAGGCGCGATGGTGCGTTTTGGTAATTTCATCCCCTGATGCCATGATCTGAAGATAGTGGATATTGGGTGACATCATCTTATCTGCGTAATGGGTCGCAAGAAGCTCCGCCGCCTTTCGCGTGCCCGCCTGAGAAGTTGCCAATGCCACCTCAAATTCCGCCACCCCAGCCGCAATCGCATTCCGGCCCGCTTCCATCATCGCCATACTAACTTGACCCGCATGGCGTGCCATTTGTAGCTCTTCGTCAGATTTTACCGCCCGCATATCCGCCAAGGTTGGCGATATATCCAAGAGCTTTGACCCATCCATTAATTCATCAATGAATGCGCGAACAAGAGGCGGCATGGAATTTGTTTCTATTGCTACATTCTTTGCGCTTTGTAGAGCATTGGGAAGTTCCGCACGCCATTCTTTCCCTTCCCCGTCGTTCCACGGGGCTATTCGATCAACATGGGCGGCCTCTTCGGCGGCAACAAGATCAATTGATCCCGTGATCAATAGGCTTTCGCCTTCTCGTCCAACAACAAGAATTGTCGGGCGCCCAAACTCCATGTGAAGGTAGTCGTAATAGCCGCAAAGGTAATAGACGTTGTCTTCGTCTGTCACCAAAGCGACGTCGATATTCTTTTGCTGCATGGCATCACGCAGACGTTGCATCCGGTCAGCAAACACGGGCGTTCTCCTTGAATGATTGGGAATACCTTAGAGCGATGCAGGCCAATTTCAAACAGAACTTGGAACGAATGTGTTCCTAAAGGCTAGCCTTCAGACACCCCAGCATCTGTAAAAGTTGCCATACCTGAATGGCACGCCAGCGCAGCTTTGACGATATTTATCACCAAAGCACCACCGGATCCTTCACCTAGCCGCATATCAAGTGCCACAACGGGATCCAAACCCAACTCAATGGCCAGCTTGATATGTGCCTGCTCGTTAGATTGATGGCTTAGAATGCAATGATCCAGTGCGCCTTCCCCCGCGATCTGCAGGCAGGAAGCGGCAGCTGTTGAAATGAAGCCATCAAGAATAACCGGAATACGATGATGGCGCGCTGCAACAATAGCGCCCGCCATTGCGACTAATTCGCGTCCGCCAAGGGCTCGTAGAGCTTCCAGCCCATTTTCTTTCGCTTGTGGATTGGCCTCTAGCCCACGACCTACGACATCAGCTTTGCGCTTCAATCCCGCGGCGTCTACCCCAGTGCCGCGCCCCACCCAGTCCGCCGGTTCGCCACCAAAAAGCGCGTAGCCGATCGCCGCGGCAGAGGTGGTATTGCCAATACCCATCTCTCCCGGCACAAATAAATCGGCCTGCGGATCAACGGCATCAAATCCTGTTTTAAACGCGGCAAGAAATTCCGCTTCGCTCATCGCGGGGCCATTCGTGAAATCTGCGGTGGGTTTAGCTAGATCTAAAGCTGTCACAGTCAATTTGGCTCCCGCAACACGGCAAAGCTGATTAATCGCAGCACCGCCATGTTCAAAATTCAGCACCATCTGTTCGGTAACTTCAGCAGGAAATGCAGATACACCTTGGGCGGTCACACCATGATTGCCCGCGAATACCGCAACTTGTGGGGCAGTAATTTCTGGCTGCGCATCGCCGCGCCAAGACGCATACCAGATAGCAATCTCCTCTAAACGCCCAAGTGCTGCAGGGGGTTTTGTCAACTGACCATTCCGCGCCTCGGCCGCTTCAGCTGCCGCAGCATCCGCTTCTGGCAGTTCCTCCAAAAAGCTTTGCACTTCAGCCAAAGAAGAAAATTGCGTCATCGGGATATCCTATTCGTTTGCCTTCGCGTCCCCATATAGGCAAAGATCATTTTCAGCAAAGGTGTAAAAGCGAAATCAGAGCTTTGGGGAACGACAGAATGAAAAATTGTTTTATTTCTATTTGGGACATCCCTGCGGCCTTTTCTATTTTAAGTCGCTTGCCCGTTCCTGGCGATCATCAGAAATTTGCAAATCGAAGCCCGCATGCCATTTGGGCCTACCCGTTGGTGGGCGCTGTAATCGGTGGCTTGGCTGGGGTGCTCATCCTAGTTCTAACTCAATTTCCCCTCCCCAGTGGTTTGATCGCGGGTGGCGCTTTGGCCGCACTTGTAATGATGACAGGGGCAATGCACGAAGATGGATTAGCGGATTGCGCAGATGGGTTTTGGGGCGGCGCGGCAGTCAAACGACGTCTAGAGATAATGAAAGACAGTCGAATTGGTGCCTACGGCGTGATTGCTTTGGCGCTTATCTTGTTGGTCGAATGGAGCCTGATCGAAGGGCTGCTTTACGCAGAACCCGTATTTCTCTTTGCGGCAATTGGCGCTGTTTCTCGTGCACCTTTGGGTTTTGGAATGGCGCTCCTTCCCAATGCGCGTGGCTCTGGGCTTTCTTCGACCGTAGGCGCGCCCTCATTCCTCATCGCCCTATTAGGATTGCTTGTATCTTTTGGGCTTTCGGGGGCGTTAATCGGATGGACTGCCTGTGCTATTTCTCTCTTTGCATCCTTTATTGGAGCAGGCATCGTCTATCTAGTTGCTTGGTTAAAAATTGGGGGGCAAACTGGCGATGTGTTGGGCGCGGCCCAAAAATTGGCGGCGCTCTTTGCGCTATCCTCACTCTATCTTTTCTAATGACGTTTGGGAATTTTCGTATTCAAGTGAATCGACTCCCCCTATCCAGTAAAACACGTTAAGTCGCTCTAAATTCCTTCGGAGCCTACCATGTCAAAACCCGCTGAAAAATTTTACGATCTGCTCGTAATTGGGGGCGGCGTAAATGGGTGCGGCATCGCGCGGGATGCCGTGGGACGTGGTTATTCGGTATATTTAGCGGAAAAGGATGACCTCGCACAAGCCACCTCATCCGCTTCAACGAAGCTATTTCACGGCGGGTTACGATATCTAGAATATTTTGAATTTCGTTTGGTCAAAGAAGGATTGCGTGAACGCGATATCCTTCTTCACAACATGCCGCATATCTCTAAGCCGATGCGATTTGTTTTACCGCTTCATCGGGATATGCGATTTGACGGGAGCACGCCGAGTTCCAAGCTACTCGCCTTCATTATGCCTTGGATGAAAGGCCGACGGCCGAATTGGTTGATCCGGTTGGGATTATTCTTCTACGACTCGATGTCCTCACGCGGTTCCGTTTTACCAAAAACAACAAAATTGAAGCTACGGAACAGACCAGAAGGACAGCCGTTAAAAGAGAAGTTTGAAGACGCTTTTGAATATTCCGATGGCTGGATTGAGGATTCCCGACTTGTTACCTTAAATGCCCGCGATGCCAAAATTCGCGGCGCAGATATCAACACACGCCACATGGTGATGTCAGCGCGTACCAAAGACGGAATTTGGGAAGCTAAGATTAAAAATCAACGGAATAACAAGGTTCAGACGATCAAAGCCAAAATGTTAATCAATGCCGCGGGCCCCTGGGTCGGCGATGTCATTCACGGCCAATTAAATCTTAAAACCAACGAAAATACGCGACTTGTCCGGGGCAGTCATATCGTTGTACGCAGACGCTTTGGCCATGACAAAAGCTATTTTTTCCAAGGTGCGGATGGGCGCATCATTTTCGCGATCCCATATGAGCAGCATTACACCCTAATAGGCACAACTGATCAGGCGCATATCGATCCCGATCGAGTGCCATTTTGCACGGATGAAGAGCGGGACTATTTGCTCGATTTCGCCAATCAATACCTCAAAGAGCCCTTGAAAAAAAAGGACATCACCTGGAGCTATTCGGGCGTGCGCCCGCTTTACGATGACGGAGCAGAAAACCCTTCAGCTTTGACACGGGACTACGTCTTGAAAGTGAACCACAGCCTAGGTGCGCCTGCCCTGAATATCTTTGGCGGCAAAATCACGACTTTCAGAAAGCTCGCAGAAAGTGCGATGCGCTTAATCGATACTGAATTTTCGCAGGTCACCGACGTTTGGACCGCGAATGCACCACTGCCAGGTGGGGGTTTTGATCGAAACGATCGCGAAGATTTGGTCAATAAACTTCAAAAAAATTGTGATTTCCTTACTCCATCGGACGCGGAACGCCTGATCACCTATTATGGTACGGATGCTTTTGAAATCTTTGGAAATGTGAAGGGTCCCAAAAAGATTGCCACAGGTGTTTTTGCGCCTGAACTGGATTGGGTGCGTTCGCATGAATTTGTGGAAACCGCCGATGATTTTGTTTGGCGACGCTCTCGCCTTGGCCTGCATTTGACCAAAACGGAAATCAAGAAAATTGACGCCTATCTTCAGCTTCGCTAGGTTGTCCGACGGGACAAAAGAGAAGAGCACGCGATGACTGAAATCCTTGTAAAAAACGCTGCCCATATTGCGACAATGAACGAGAGCCGCGAAGAGCTTCGCGACAGCGACATTTTGATCCGCAATGGTGAAATCGTAGAGATTGGAAATGGGCTAAAGGCCGATAAGATCATCAATGCCGAGCATTGTGTTGTTACCCCAGGTTTGGTGAACACCCATCACCATATGTTCCAAA
>CAZRFT010000285.1:0-8015 GCA_964599255.1 uncultured Neptunicoccus sp.
TTTCACGCAGGCGATTATTTGGATGCGATGAAGGTAAAGGCGGAAACGCCGCGGTTTTTAGACATTGTTCCCATTCGTTTTGGGATGTCAGAGGCATCACACTATCACGTGCCCTTGCTTCTGTCGCCATTTGGATATTCAACCTATCGCGGAAGTTAACGCATATTGAGAAAATGCTGAGTAAATCTGAAGGCGGCTCTGGCAGAGTTGCTGTTTCTGAATTACTGTTAATCGGATGAGCTTTGTTAGGGAGGAGCCCATATGTGGGATTGGACATATGATGCGGCAATAATTTGGGAGTGGATCGCCTTTTGCGTCCGCTGGTTGCATGTAGTCACTGCCATTGCATGGATTGGTTCCTCTTTCTATTTTATTGCGTTGGATTTGGGTTTGAAAAAGGTGCCGAACCTGCCCAAGGGCGCCTTTGGTGAAGAGTGGCAAGTTCACGGCGGCGGGTTTTATCACATTCAAAAATACCTCGTGGCGCCTGCCAATATGCCAGAGCATTTGGTTTGGTTTAAATGGGAAAGCTATATGACATGGCTGTCTGGGGCGGCTTTGTTGATGGTGATTTACTGGGTTGGCGGGGAGCTTTATTTGTTAGATCCGACCAAGGTAGAGCTGGAACTTTGGCAGGGGATTTTACTGTCCGCAGGTGCGATTGCGATTGGTTGGGTGCTTTACGATGCGCTTTGCAAATCGAAGCTTGGTGACTACCCGACCGCGATGATGATCGTTTTGTTTTTGATTATTGTGCTGATGAGCTGGGGGCTAAATCAGGTTTTTACCGGGCGTGCCGCGTTGCTTCATATTGGCGCTTTCACTGCCACGATCATGACCGGGAATGTGTTTTTTATTATCATTCCTAATCAGAAGATTGTCGTCGCCGATTTGAAAGCTGGCCGAAAGCCCGACCCGAAATATGGAAAGATCGCGAAACTTCGTTCGACGCATAATAATTATCTTACCTTGCCAGTTGTGTTCTTGATGCTGTCAAACCACTACCCGCTGGCCTTTGCCACAGAATATGCTTGGATCATTTGTTGTTTGATCTTCTTAACCGGCATCACAATTCGGCACTATTTTAATACGATGCATGCAACAGGGCGCGGACCGATGTGGACCTGGGGTGCAACCGCGATCATCCTTATGCTGATTGCTTGGTTATCGGTCGTACAAAAGACGAGTGCTGATACAGATGATGCGAAATTGGCACCCTTGACGCCGACGATGCAAAAATACGCATCATCTCATTTGTTTCCCGAAGTCTATGATATTGTCGTTTCAAACTGTTCTATGTGTCATGCAGCAGAACCAGTATGGGAGGGGCTACGTTGGGCCCCTAAAGGTGTGATTCTGGAAAGTGAGAATGATGTCGCACGGCGCGCGCGCGAGATATACCTTCATGCGGGCCTAAGTTCGGCGATGCCGCCGCCAGCGGCTCTGCAGATGGATCGCAAAGCGCGCCAAACCTTGATTGCTTGGGTTGATTCTGTGAAAGATCAATAGACTTGACGGACGACATCGAGCGATTTTGCGATGAATCCGCGTATTCAGGTTGGCCAGCCGTAAATAAACACTTGCTTCTTAGCCCTCTCCTTGTTCTTAATTACGACCAGACACCGAAATTCGCATAAGCTGCGAGGTGGTTAGGGAGAGAGGTATTGCGTGGCCAAAAGCACGACTAACGACACGTTCGTAGAATTTGACCGTGTTCAAAAATCCTATGACGGCGAAACGCTCGTTGTTAAGGATTTGAATCTGAATATGCCAAAGGGTGAATTTTTGACGCTTTTAGGCCCATCGGGTTCTGGAAAAACAACATGTTTGATGATGCTTGCTGGCTTTGAAACCGCGACGCATGGCGACATTCGACTGGATGGAACGTCGATCAACAACATTCCGCCTCATAAACGCGGAATTGGCATGGTGTTTCAGAACTATGCGCTGTTCCCACATATGACCGTGGCCGAGAACCTGTCCTTCCCGCTGGAAGTGCGTGGGATGGGTAAGTCCGATCGCGAAGCTAAAGTGCAGCGTGCGCTTGATATGGTTCAAATGGGTGAGTTTGGGGGACGGCGTCCTGCGCAGCTATCGGGTGGACAACAACAGCGGATCGCGCTGGCTCGTGCGCTTGTTTTTGAACCGGAATTGGTTTTGATGGACGAGCCTTTGGGTGCGCTCGACAAACAACTTCGCGAACATATGCAGTTTGAAATTACCCGTCTTGCGCATGATTTGGGCATCACAACGATGTATGTGACCCATGACCAGACCGAAGCGCTGACCATGTCAGATCGCGTTGCGGTATTTGAAGATGGACGCATTCAACAGATTGCACCACCCGATGCACTTTACGAACAGCCCGCGAATAGCTTCGTTGCGCAATTTATTGGCGAGAATAATACGCTCGAAGGTACCGTGAAATCGATAAAGGGAAAAACCTGCGTTGTGAAACTTGCCAATGGTGAAGAAATTGATGCCATGCCGGTCAATGTATCCAAGGCGGGCGAAAAGACTAAAGTGTCCATAAGACCGGAGCGTGTTGAGTTCAACAAAGCGCGTTTGAAAAAAGGCGCACACACAATCAAAGCGATGGTCAAAGAATTTATCTATATGGGCGATGTGTTTCGGTTCCGTCTGTCAGTGGCGGGCAATGACAACTTCATCGTAAAAACCAGAAACGCACCGGATGCCGTGAAGTTAAAGCCTGGTCAGAAAATCGACATCGGTTGGCTGGCGCAGGATTGCCGCGCGTTGGATGCATAAGGAATTTTTAACGTTTCTCGATTGGGGGGGCGTTAATTAAACGATCTGGAAAATGGTTCCATTTCAGGTCGCTTGTTGAACCGGACCAAACAGGGAGATGAGTATGAAACTCACTAAAACACTATTGTGCACGACAGCGGTTGTTTTCGCTGGTGCCGCAATCGCAGAAGAGATGACTATCGTTTCTTGGGGCGGTGCGTATTCAAAATCTCAACTTAAGGCTTATCACGAGCCCTATTCTGCAAAGACCGGCGTTACCATCCTAAACGACGACAGCTCTGCAGAAGCGGTTGCGAAGCTTCGTGCAATGAACGAAGCGGGCAACATCACATGGGATGTGGTTGACGTTGTTGCAGCGGACGCCATTCGTCTTTGTGACGAAGGTCTTGCGATGGAAATCGATCCAGCGACACAACTCGCGCCTGCGCCAGATGGAACATCTGCAGCGGATGACTTCGGTGACCTTTTGGTTTCTGAATGCTTCATTCCACAGATCGTTTACTCAACAACATTCGGCTATCGCACGGACCTTGTTGGTGACACACCACCAACTGACGTTTGCGCAGTATTCGATACAGCAGCTTACCCAGGTAAGCGTTCGCTAGAGAAGCGTCCAATCAACAACATGGAATGGGCTTTGCTTTGTGACGGTGTTGCAAAGGGCGACGTTTATGACGTTTTGGCAACTGAAGAAGGCCAAGACCAAGCGCTTGCGAAATTGGCAACGATCAAAGACGATGTGATCTGGTGGTCTGCTGGTGCTGATACGCCTCAGCTTCTTGCAGATGGCGAGATTGTTATGGGTTCTACGTATAACGGTCGTTTCTTCTCTTTGATTGAAGAGCAAAAGCAGCCAGTTGCAATGCTTTGGGACGCACAGGTATTTGACCTTGATGGTTGGATTATCCCTGCGGGTCTTTCTGATGAGCGTAAAGCACGCGCATTGGACTACATCTATTTCGCAACAGACACACAGCGTCTTGCTGATCAAGCGAAATACATCTCTTACGGCCCTGCACGTGCATCATCTGCGCCACTTGTTGGCACACATGCTGACCTAGGCATCGAGATGGGTCCACATATGCCAACTGATCCAAACAACGCGAAGAACACGTTCTTGTACAACTACGAGTTCTGGGCGGATTATCGCGACGATATCGACGCGAAATTCCAAGCGTGGTTGGCTCAATAAAGAGCGTAAAAATCTGGCAGGGGCTTATGTCCCTGCCAATCCTTGAAGTGAAACCGAAAGCCAAGATGAATGAGCGATAGTTCCAATCCAGAAGTTGTATTGGCCGCAGATGGCAGACCGCTGAAGCGAAGCCTTGCGCGATCGTTACGTCGCCAAAAAATGCGCGCATTGGCATTGATCGCGCCGCTTTTGATTTTCGTTTTCATTTCTTTTGTTGTTCCAATTGTATCGATGCTGTTCAGCTCGGTTGATAACCGAGAGGTTGGCGAGCTGTTGCCAGAAACTGTGGTGGCATTGGAAAGTTGGGATGCAGCATCTGGCGAGTTGCCAGATGAAGAGGTGTATGCTGCATTTACCCGAGACATGTTGGTGGCGATTGAGAATAAAAATCACACCAAACTGGGAACGCGACTAAATTACGAGACGACCGGGATTTCTTCGATGTTTCGGAAGTCGGGCCGCAAGATCAAAAAGCTGGATCCTGTCGCAGATGCACCGTTTAAAGAAAAGCTAATTGATATCCATGAAGGCTGGGCAGAGGTGGAGACGTGGGCCACGATCAAAACCCATTCCGTGGCTTATACCAACGGATATTTCCTTAATGCGATCGACATGCGCCGCACCCCTGAAGGTGCGCAGGTTCAGCCTGAAAATAAGCAGATCCTGCTGAAGCTTTTTGTCCGCACATTCATCATGTCGCTTGTTATTACCGCGACTTGTGCGCTATTGGCTTATCCCGTTGCTTTCATTCTTGCCACCTTACCGATGCGGGTGTCCAACCTGTTGATGATTTTGGTATTGCTGCCATTTTGGACAAGTTTGTTGGTTCGAACATCTGCATGGAAAGTGATGTTGCAACAACAGGGGGTGATCAACGATACGCTGGTATGGCTCGGATTGGTTGATGATGCCGCACGGCTAGTCATTATCAATAACCAGATCGGCACGATTGTGGCGATGACGCATATCCTTTTGCCATTTATGATCCTGCCGATGTATTCGGTGATGCAGACGATCCCTGAATCCTACACTCGCGCGGCGAAATCGCTGGGGGCGACGAACTGGACCACTTTCTGGCGGGTTTATTTTCCACAATCAATTCCAGGAATTGGCGCGGGCGCGATCCTCGTCTTCATCCTTGCGATTGGTTACTACATTACACCAGAAATTGTGGGCGGGACCAAAGGGGTCTTTATCTCTAACCGGATTGCCTATCATATTTCGAGCTCTTTGAACTGGGGCTTGGCGGCAGCGCTAGGTACGATTCTTCTGATAGCGGTATTGATCCTTTATTGGGCCTATGACCGAATTGTCGGTATCGATAACGTGAAGTTGGGGGGCTAGGGATGGCTATTTTAACACCTGTAGAACGGCGTCCGCTTCAATTTGTATTGCCGGTTGTTGCCGTGGTTGGCGCGGCAATGGGTTTATTTGTCGGCACCGCACAAGGTTCCACGTTGATTGGTATTATCATTGGCGGGCTTGTTTGCGCGGCAATTGCAGCGGCTGTGATTTTTTCAGCATCCCCTGAGCGGTTATCGCGGTGGGGAATTTTGATCCTCGTGGCTATTGCCGGTTACTTTTTTGGCGGCTTGCCCGGTGCGGTGATTGGTGGTCTGTTTGGTTGGTTTTTGGGTTGGTTCATTTATTGGATTTACGAAGGCCGATACCGCCAGAAATTGCAGCCCTATCTGACAAGTGGTCAGGTGCTATGGTTCTATACGTTCCGTGTGATTTGCGGGTCGATTTTCGTTTTCTTGATCACGCCAATTTTGGTGGTTTTACCGTTGTCGTTTAACGCCCAAGATTTCTTCACCTTCACACCAGAGATGTTGCGTTTTGACCCAGAGGGGTATTCGCTGAAGCACTATCGCGATTTCTTCACTAATAATGAATGGCAGCGGAGTTTCAAAAACTCACTGATCATTGCACCGATTGCGACGATTATTTCGGTATCACTGGGCACATTGGCGGCCATTGGTTTGTCGCAATCCCATGTGCCTGGGAAGCAGGCGATTATGGCGGTGCTGATTTCGCCGATGATCGTGCCCTTGATCATCTCAGCGACGGGCATGTTTTTCTTTTACTCAACGATCGGGAATGTGCTGGAAAATACCTTTGGGCTCGACAAAAATTTTGTCGGATATGTCAAAGTTGTTTTGGCCCATGCTGTTCTTGGCGTGCCCTTCGTGATTATCACGGTGACAGCCACGCTTGTTGGGTTTGATCGCTCGCTGACGCGGGCGGCGGCTAATATGGGAGCAAGCCCGGTACGAACCTTTTTCAAAGTTCAAATGCCATTGATTTTGCCAGGCGTGATTTCAGGTGGGCTCTTTGCTTTTATCACTTCGTTTGACGAGGTGGTTGTGGTGTTGTTTGTGGGTTCTGCCTCTCAGAAAACATTGCCGTGGCAGATGTTTACTGGGCTTCGTGAGCAGATCAGTCCCACGATCCTTGCTGTTGCAACAATCCTAGTGATTATCTCCATCGCGCTTCTGACGACTGTTGAGCTTTTGCGCCGCCGTTCAGAACGTCTGCGCGGCATGTCCCCGTCTTGACGGAATCACAATAGCCAGATTATAGAGCGGATTAGTTTGAGGGCTGCGATGGCGTCGCAGAATATCCCTTGAAAGCGTGCCTAAAAGGCCGCCCCCGTCCTGTACGCCGGGACTTGTGGCCGGACTTTATGCGCGTCCGGCATAGAAAGGAAACTTGATATGTCTGATCTTAACACTCGCACGGAATTTTTTACGTCTCATAACGGAGAGAAGGCGAAACTTCCGTTTTCAAAGGCGGAATATGACCGCCGATTGGGCGCTTTGCGCAAAATTATGGCGGATCGGGATATTCCGGCTGTTTTGCTGACCTCCATGCATAACATCGCCTACTATTCTGGCTTTCTTTACTGTGCGTTTGGGCGTCCTTATGCCTGCGTTGTGACGCAAGATGCCTGCACCACAGTTTCGGCAAATATTGATGCGGGTCAGCCGTGGCGCCGTTCGGTGGAAGAGAATGTGATCTATACCGATTGGCAGCGGAACAACTACTGGCGTGCAGTAAAACAGTTGGTTGGCAGCCCTGGTCGCGTCGGGGTTGAGAATGATCACCTTACGCTTGCACAGCGCGACTTGGCAATGGATTTCCTGGGTAATGTCGAACTGGTTGATATCGCGTCTGACACGATGTTTGCGCGGATGATCAAATCGCCAGAAGAAATTGAATTGATCAAAGGTGGCGCACGCACGGCTGATATTGGTGGTGCGGCCATTAAGGCGGCAATTCGCGAAGGCGCCACAGAAATTGAAATTGCCATGGCAGGTCGCGATGCGATGGAAGAGGAAATTGCGCGCGCCTATCCCGATGCTGAATATCGCGATACCTGGGTATGGTTCCAATCTGGGATCAACACTGATGGCGCACATAACCCAGTGACCAAAAGAAAATTGGAAATGGGCGATATCCTGTCACTCAACACGTTCCCCATGATCTCTGGCTATTATACCGCGTTGGAGCGCACATTGTTCTTAGGTGAACCTGATGAGGCAAGCATGCGCTATTGGAAGGCCAATGTGGGCGCACATGAATTGGGGTTGAGCTTGATTAAACCCGGTGCAACCTGTTCGGGCATCACGGCGGAAATTAACAAATTCTTCGAAGCAGAAGATTTGTTGCAATACCGCTCTTTCGGTTATGGCCACTCCTTTGGTGTCTTGAGCCACTATTATGGACGCGAAGCGGGACTGGAGCTGCGCGAAGATATCGATACTGCGCTAGAGCCAGGGATGGTTGTTTCAATCGAACCAATGATTTGGCTTCCTGAAGGGCAGCCAGGTGCGGGCGGATATCGTGAGCATGATATTCTAGTCGTCACAGAAGATGGTGCGGAAAATATCACCGGCTTTGGCTATGGGCCAGAGAATAATATTATCGACGCGTAAGCAAAGATAAAAAAGGGGTTGGCGGCAACGCCGACCCTTAATCAGGCATTAACCGTCTTCAAAAAAGACCCGATCATGCTTTAACGGATTATCGCGGTCGATATCCTCTTCCAATT
>CAZRFT010000286.1:0-4861 GCA_964599255.1 uncultured Neptunicoccus sp.
CTGCGGCCCCGCCCATAAGGGCCGATGTTTCAAAACGTGTTGATACGATTGCATCTGCCCCGTAACGCGCGGCATCTTCAATCATCCGGTCTATGGCTTGTTCACGTGCACCCGCCATCAAAGAGCTGTAGCCATGCACCTCGCCCCCGACAATCGTCTTTAGTCCCGCGGCAATATCGGTGCCCACATGTTTTGTCCGCACGGTCGAGCCACGTACGATCCCGATTGTTTGAGCTATTTCATGGCCTGCAATGGTTTCAGTGGTTGCTACAATCATTTTTCAATCCTGTCATAGTGGTCATCTTCTTTGCTGCGCAGACGCTCGACAATTACCCAGATGATAAAGAAGCTGGCGACAAGAAGCGGAATAAGCATTAGCCAAGCGGACAAGGCGTCATAACCAAACATTACAATGCTGCTGATAAGCCAGCCAAGGCCGACCACTGCACCGACAACGCAAACGAGAATAAATATGATGCGATCAAGTGTCATGCGCACCTCCTATTCTTAAAATATAGGTGCGCATGGGAAGTTTTGTAAGCTTAGGCCGACAGCTGATTGTGCTTTTTCGCCATAAACTCTTTGGCTGTTTCCACCGCAACAGCGGCGTCACGGCAATAGGCATCTGCGCCAATTGCTTTACCAAATTCTTCGTTCAAAGGGGCACCGCCGACCAAGACAACATAGTCGTCGCGCATGCCCTTTTCGACCATCGTGTCGATTACGACCTTCATGTAGGGCATCGTAGTTGTCAAAAGTGCTGACATACCAAGGATGTCGTATTCGCCCTTTTCAAGCTCTTCTAAGTAGTTCTCAACTGGATTGTTGATGCCCAGATCGGTCACTTCAAAGCCTGCACCTTCCATCATCATGGTCACAAGGTTTTTGCCGATATCGTGGATATCGCCTTTAACCGTGCCAATGCACATAGATCCAAGACGTGGCGCGCCTGTTTCGGCCAGAAGCGGCTTCAGAATCGCCATGCCCGCTTTCATCGCGTTGGCGGCCAAAAGAACCTCTGGTACAAATAGAATACCGTCGCGGAAATCGATACCCACGATGCGCATCCCTTCAACCAAGGCTTTGGTCAAAACCTCATAGGGCTGCCAGCCACGTTCCAAGAGGATATTTACGCCCTCTTCAATCTCTTCTTTGAGACCATCGTAAAGGTCGTCATGCATTTGAAGCGTAAGTTCTTCGTCGTTAAGTTCCGATAGAACGATATCGTCTTCTTCATCAGCCATTTGCGTGTCCTATTTTGAAAATGCGCAGGTTTTCCAATCTTTAATCGGAAAACGTCCTTTGGGAATCCTAATTTTGCGACAAATCACAAGCGTCCACCGACCAAGCCCTTGAAAACAGGGGGCTACGCCGCTCTTCTAGAACGACGTGAACGGCGTTTTGGGGCTGTTTCCTCGGGTCCGGTGCCATCTGTTTCAGACGAAAACCCGCCTAATTTCTCTACAATTTCTTCTAATGTAGGTGAGGCGCTTTTTTCGGTTTGATCCAAGGCTTCGCGCATTTTCTTCAAATGATCTGGCATCGTGCCGCAGCACCCACCGATCAGTGAAGCACCCGCATTTCGTGCCATAATCGCATATTCTGCCATTAATTCTGGCGTGCCATCGTAGTGGATATGCCCATCGACATATTTGGGAATGCCGGCATTTCCCTTCGCGATTAAAGGCAAGCTGGTTTCAGCGTCCCGCATACCCATTATTGTTCGTAATAGATCTGACGCACCAACCCCACAATTTGCACCAAAAGCGAGCGGTTGATGCGCCAGTCCATTCACGAGGGAGACCATATCCACAGATGTCAAACCCATCATGGTTCGACCCGCGGTATCAAAACTCATTGTGCCAAGCCAAGGCGCATTGATATTACCAAAGGCTTCGGCCGCGGCTTCATATTCTTCACGCGCTGAGATTGTTTCTATATAAAGCAAGTCCGCGCCACCATCCATCAATCCACGCGCGGTTTCTTCGAACATCTCAACAGCTGTTTCATGGCTAAGCGTTCCTGCATCCCCCATGATCTCACCAGTGGGACCGACAGAACCCGCAACGATCACATCCCGATCTGTTTTATCTGCTTCTTCGCGTCCGATTTCAGCGGCTATTTTTGAAAGCTCATAAGCTCTGTGGCCTGCATCGTGGAGCTTCAGGCGGGAAGCGTTCGCACCGAAGGAATTCGTTAAAAACAAATCACTGCCCGCATCAATTGCGCCCCTATAGAGCTTACGGATATTTTCGG
Source organism: uncultured Neptunicoccus sp. (assembly GCA_964599255.1). GTDB lineage: Bacteria > Pseudomonadota > Alphaproteobacteria > Rhodobacterales > Rhodobacteraceae > Amylibacter. Next base: position 2,257 of record CAZRFT010000286.1, read on the forward strand.
GCTTCTCTTCATTCCACATCTCTGGCGCATCGCCGGACATCAAACCCATATTGAATAGGTTCGTGCCCGTCGCGCCGTCTGCTAGGAGAACAGATTTTTCGTCCAGAAGTGAATTGAAAATATGAGTCATTTAGAGCGCTCTTTTTTTTAAAGAATACGCCGATTTACTGAATTAATCTAATTCATGATATGCATGAAGATTATTAATAATTCACAAGTATTAAGCGTTGGCTAAAAACTCTTTAATTCGGGTGATCATAGCCCGTAGGCCATTGGAACGTTGCGCAGAAAGGTGTTGATCCAAACCTAGGGCCGCGAATTCCTCAAGCGCATCTATTTTGGACGCGTCGTTGAGCGGAATTTGATGATAAAGCGCTGAAAGAATTGCGATTAATCCCTGAACGATCATTGCGTCGGAAGCACCCTGAAACGAGAATTTTCCTTCTTCGACTTTAGGAACCAACCATACTTGGGAAGCACAGCCCTCCACCTTGGCTCCATCACTTCGCAGGTCTTCGGGCAAAGCCTCATAGGATTTTCCAAGATCAATAACAAAGCGATATCGATCCTCCCATTCGTCTAGGAATTCGAAATCGTCTTTTATTTCAGCATAGGTCGTTGTCATCAGCTTCATATAAGATGGAAATTGCAGAAGAGAAATACGTATTAAGGGCTTTTATTGAGGCGAGATTTTAGCTACGCATAGTTTCAAACGAGACGGGGCCAATCCATCATGAAACTGCAAGCTATTTTGACTTTGGGCCTATTGGGTTTGAGCGCCTGTGGCGTTCAGAATAGTTTGGGCGGTTCGGCTGGTTCGTTGAATTCCGCAAATTCTTCCGCCTCTGCCGGCTCATCTGGGAATAGCTCTGGCGGATCTCTGGGCGGTAGCTTTGGATCAGTGGGCGGTCAAAGTGATGAACCCGAAATAATTTCGGCAAGTGAATACAAAGACCCCCGCGCTTTTGTGAATGTAATCAAATCCATTCAGTCGGATAAAACACGCGGTGGCACGATTTTACGCGTCGTGGGCGAAGTGCCTGGTCAAGGTTATCACAATGTGGATCTTGTTTTTGTTGAAAGCGAAAATCCACGCGAGATGCTGTTTGAATTTCGTGCAGCTGCCCCGCGTTTTCCACAACCGGGCCTAACGACACGGTCACGTGAAATTTATGCAGCTGTTTTTGTATCAGAGTTGGATCAGCCCAATGCCCGCGTATTGCGCGTTCGCGCCTTAGATAACTCGCGAACAGTTCGGCGTTAAAGCTCTACTATTTTTACAGATTTTCCGTTTGCAGAAAGGGCGATTTCGCCCTTGCATAGTCGTTTGGCGTCATCACCAAACACTTCGGCGCGCCAGCCCTTGAACATCGGCCCTGAAAAATCGCCAAGTGCAATCGCATCCAAATCAGCAGATGATGCAATAAGCTTCGATGCGACTTCATATTCCCCTGCCCGTGCTTTTAGAAATACGCGAAGCAGATCGGCCAAACCTTCGGCCCCTATTGGCTTGTCATTTTTCTTATCAAGCTTTGGCAGTTTTTTTGGATCCAACTGATCGGCTGCATTGATCGCGGCAAAAATTCCCGCACTAACATCTTCTTTTCGCGCTTCGCGTGTCAAAAGACGAAGTTTGGATAAGTCTTTTGGTTTTGAGGGGCGCGTCGCGGCAAGTTCTAAGAGCGCATCATCTTTGAACACTCTGTTTCTTGGAATGTTTCTTTCCTGGGCCAATCTTTCTCGAAAGGCTGCAAGCTCGATAACGGCTGATAGCATCCGCTTTGACGTGGAACGCATTTTTACGCGCTTCCAGGCATCTTGGGGGTCCATGTCATAAGTGTTCGGCGCCAGAAGAATTTCAAGCTCCTCTTCAACCCATTTCTCCCGTTTTGTTTTTTTCAGGCGCGCAGAAAGATCAAGGTAGATTTCGCGTAGGAAAGTAACATCGCGAAGGGCATATTTTTTCTGCTTATCGCTTAGTGGCCGGTGTGACCAATCCGTGAAGCGAGAGGATTTATCAAGTTCGGCTTTACAAATCGAACGAACCAAACGCTCATACCCAACTTGTTCGCCAAAGCCGCAAACCATTGCGGCTACTTGTGTGTCAAAAAAGGGCTCTGGAAGGCGCCCGGCTTCGTGGAAGAAAATTTCCAAATCCTGACGGGCGGCATGAAAAACTTTGACCACATCTTGGTCGTCAAACAAGGCGTATAGGGGTTCTAGCTCTATGCCCTCTGCCAAGACATCAATCAATGCAGCGTTCTCCTCACCGTCACCCGGATAGGCGAGCTGGATTAGACAGAGCTTGGAATAGTACGTTTTTTCGCGCAAAAACTCGGTATCAACAGTCACAAAATCATGCTGGGCACAAAGGGCGCAAAAAGCAGCGAGATCATCGGTGGTTGATATTTCAAGCATACAGTCGCGCTTATGGATTTGAACCCAAAGATGCAACGCTGAAATGAGAGATTTTGGCTCCGGCGGTTGGGATCGAACCAACGACCAATTGATTAACAGGCGTCATTAAAATTCTGCAATATCAATGGTCCGTACCCTCATTTTAAAATTATTTTATGCATTGGATTGCGTATCCAGGTGCTCGATA
>CAZRFT010000287.1:0-16823 GCA_964599255.1 uncultured Neptunicoccus sp.
TGGTTTCCGGTGGTCGCGGCGTTGGCTCCGAAGAGAGCTTTGCAATTATCGAAGCTTTGGCGGATAAATTGGGCGCTGCTGTTGGTGCTTCTCGTGCCGCGGTTGATTCAGGTTACGCACCAAATGACTGGCAAGTTGGTCAAACAGGTAAGGTGGTTGCACCTGATCTTTATATCGCTTGCGGGATCTCTGGTGCGATCCAGCATTTGGCTGGCATGAAGGATTCAAAAATCATTGTTGCCATCAATAAAGATGAAGAAGCGCCGATTTTCCAAGTTGCTGACTACGGCCTTGTTGCTGACCTCTTTGATGCGGTGCCTGCACTGACGGACGCACTGTAAGCATAAGCAAATAAAATTAAAGCCCTCGCAATTGCGGGGGCTTTTTTATTGCCGGGGTATGTGTCTTGATCGCGCGCTGCTTTATTTACCAGCGGCTTTTCTTCTCTGGTTTAAGCGCCAAAGTTTCCGCACGTAAAAATTCCATCAGACCTTTGGCATCTTTTTCGTAAGACTTCAGAACCTCTGGGTCGATCAGCTGACCGATGACGGGCTTTTGCTTTTTCCCAAAGGCGGCACGAATTTCATAGAGCAGCAGTGACTGACGGAAGGTTTCGCCAAGCTTATTGGCGATCTGGAACCAGCGCGTGTTGCGACCTGTGAAATAGATCGGCAGCACTTGTGCGCCCGATTGGCGGATCATTTTTGCCGTAAAGGGTGCCCATTCGCGTTCCACAGGTTCGCCAAAGAAAGTCGGCGAAGTGGATACCGTGCCTGCGGGGAAGAGGGCAATGCAATGCCCCTCTTTCAGGGCGGCAATTGCCTTTTGGCGCATTTCGATATTCTTGCGTACTGAATCTTCTTCGTGGGGGAATGCCACGGGAAGCAGATAGCGTTCCACGCGCTTCACACCGACCAACAGTGCGCGCGTCAAAATTTGGTAATCATCACGAACTTGGGAAATCAACCGCGCCATCACCAAGCCATCAATCAAGCCATGCGGGTGATTGGAGACAATTACCAAAGGGCCCTTTGATGGAATTCGTGCGATTTCTTCGGCCGGAGTCTTTAGCTCGATATTCATTTCTTCGAGCACAGATTTCCAAAAATCTGGATCTTTGTTTGGGTTCTTTTCCCATTTGCGCATTTTATAAAGCAGGTAATAACGCGCTGTCAGAAACTCGATAGATTGAATGAACCACCGTTTGTAAAACTGTGGAAAGGAATTCGCGTAAGTTAGATCTGATCGATCATAAAGCTTGTTTGGATCATAATCCAAATCATCGACATCAACTTGCTTGTTCATTCCCGTCACGCTCCCTCGCCGAAATAGCTTTCGACTAGCTCTTTTAGGGCATTTGCCAAATTTTCGGCCTCTCGTCCAGTCGTAGTGACCTCAATCTCGCATCCCTTAGCCGCAGCAAGCATCATCAGACCCATAATGGAATCGCCGCCAACATCGAGCCCATCTTTGCTAACTTGGGCATCTGCATCAAAGGCATCCACAGTTTCGACAAAGCGTGCGGAGGCGCGGGCGTGCAGCCCTTTTTCGTTTATAATCTTAAGTGTTTGCGTGAATTCTTGATCGGACATTAGCTTCTAAATCGGATCAAATGCCAGCTGAGCCGTTGCAGCTGTCGATGTATTTTTTACCTGCTTGAACGGAGGCTTCGATGGCTTGTTGCATGCTTAGGCGTCTGGATTTGGTAAGTTTCAAAAGCATCGGCAGGTTTGCACCATAAATGATACGTCGATCCGAACAATCGCAGGCTTTCATCGACAGGTTAGAGGGCGATCCCCCAAACATATCGGTGACAACAACAACGCCGTCCCCTTGATCGACACGATCGGCAGCAGCACAGATTTCAGCTTGTTTATCGCTTCGGTCGCATTCGGCTGTGGTCGAAACAGCCTCGATTGCTTCTTGGGGCCCCATAACATGTTCGATTGCGGCGAGATATTCATGAGCCAATCGCCCATGGCCGACGATCACAACGCCAATCATTGGCGCTTTCCCGTTTGCGCCATTCGTTCCAATTCGCGGTGCCTCACTTGCGCGTGCCAACCCAATCTCTCCAACGCTTCCCCAAGCGCTTCTGTCACAAACACGGATCGATGTTTTCCACCCGTGCACCCTAGTCCAATGGTGAGATGCGCTTTACCTTCCTCTTTATAGGCAGGCAAGAGGGTTTCGAGCAATCCCGTTACCCCATCGAAGAAGGCTGCAAAACGCGGATCGCTTTGAATATAGGCTTTAACCCCGTCATCTTGACCCGTTTTTGCACGTAATCTGTCATCCCAATATGGATTTTTAAGAAAGCGACAATCAAAGGCCATGTCAATTCCCCTTGGAATGCCGCGTTTATAGGAAAAGCTTTGTAGGTTGATCGCCAGGTTTGCTTGATTTTCGCGATCAAACAGGTTTTGTATTTCGGCTTTAAGTTCATGCGGCGAAAGTTCAGTCGTCTCAATCACTATATCTGCGCGGTGTTTCAAAGCATTTAACAAGTCTTTTTCGAGGGCAATCCCTTCGGTGGGATCACCATCTGGGGAAGCGGGGTGACGTCTGCGCGTTTCCGAATAGCGGCGCAAAAGCACCTCACGAGAGCAATCTAAATAAACCAGAGAGCTTTCCAAGCCCGCCCGCCCTTCTAGATGATCCAGCGCTTCCATCACGGATTTCACAGAAAAATCGCGGGTACGGATATCAATGGATAGGGCGAGGTGGCGCTCTGGTTGGGGGCCATCAACTAAACTGGGCAACAACGCCAGAGGCAGGTTGTCGATCACCTCATACCCTGCATCTTCTAACGCACGAATTGCGGTGGACCGACCCGCCCCAGAGGGGCCAGTTAGGATTAGGATATTTGTATCGGCTTTGCGCATTGCGGGTAATCAATCAGGGTCCACGCGGCCATAGGCCACATAATGTTTTAGGATAGTATCAAGATTAGGTATCGCCTTGCCTGCGATCAAGACCACGCGCTCATCACCAATGCGTGTGTGACGTAAGGGCGGCAGGCGCATCTGTTCCTCGCTATCTAAGTCGACGATCAGTTTAAGCGTGGCCCTTTCTTGCACAGGGGCATTAAAAAGCCCCAGTTTTCGAATTTCCAACAGGGTGGGCCCGTTTTTTGGTTTGTATAGTGAAAGGGTTGCGTCTAATTCAACAACATCATCTGCGATCAGGCATGCGCCTTTGTCGATAAGACGTAGCGCGAGTTCGGATTTCCCTGACCCACTTGCACCCAAAATCAAAATGCCAAAATCATCGAATGCCACCGCACTTCCATGATGCGCCCCGGGCGCTAGGCTTTTCATTAAGTTGGCAAGGCTACGACAAAACGTGCACCCAAGATGGTGTTGCCGCTATCGATCTCTGCGTTGCGAATATTTTCAGCCCAGATCGTACCGCCATGGGCTTCGACAATTTGTTTGGAAATTGCCAACCCTAAACCTGAATGCGCGCCGAATTCAGCCTCGCTTCGCTGGGAATAAAACCGCCTAAATATATCTTCGAGAGAATGTTCAGGTATACCGGGCCCTGTATCTTCAACAACGGAAAGGATGCGGTTATCGCGGACGCGGATCCAAACGCGAATGGCATCGCCCTTTTTACAAAAGGAAATAGAATTGGTGATCAGGTTCACAAACACTTGGGCCAAACGCTCCTCTAACCCAGAGAAGATCACGGGTTTCGCAGGCGGCTCGTAAATGATCTCTACCTTTTTAGATTCTGCATCCATCCGCAAGAAATCAACGATGTTCTGAATCATCTGGCTTAGCTCGAAATCCACCATTTCTTCGTTGACGAGTTCTGAATCGAGGCGCGAGGCATTTGAGATATCCGACACCAATCGGTCGAGCCGAATAACATCCTTATGAAGGATGTTTAAAAGATCTTCGCGCGACTTTTTATCTTCGGTGTATCGCAGAGAATCGACGGCTGACTGCATAGAGGCGAGTGGGTTTTTGATTTCATGGGCGACGTCGGCGGCGAAACTTTCATTGGTTTCAATCCGATTGTAAAGCCCTTGGGCCATTTCGCGCATTGCATTGGCAAGTCGGCCAACCACATCGGAGCGACCAGAAAGGTTGGGGATCAATAACCGTTCGGCCTCTGCGGCAGAAAGATTGGCGGTTTTACCAATTTCAGCGGCACGGGCGAGGTCATTTAACGGATCGGTTATCGAGCGCGCAGTCATCGCCGCTAAAAAGAGCGCGATGAGAAGCGCGATTAAAAACAACGAAAGAAGCGCACGGGTATTAATCGCCCCGATATTGCGCACAACATGTTCATCAGAAGAGAGGATTAAAAACGCAACAGGTTGGCCGTTATGTAAAATCTCGCGCCCCAAGGCCATCACCGCATCTTGGTCATTCACGTTGAAGTTCAGAATGTTGTTTCGCCCTGCTTGCACTTGGTCAAAAACCGCGCGTTGGATGCCGTCGATGGAGTCAAACTGAGCAGCGGCCGTTAGCCGAAGGGCGGGGAGCCGAAAGACACCGCCAACTGTTTGACGCGCCGTTTCTGCCGAAGCCGTCGCAGCATCAGATTTCACTAAAGTGCCATCGGGCGTAAAAACCGCGAGGTCGAAATATTTATGGGGCACAACGGTAGACAATGTTTTTTCAATACCGGCACGATCCGCCCCTAAAGCATTCAGACGTAGTTGAAGATGCGTTTTATAAAAATCAGCCTGAGCGGTCAGGTTGTTGCGCAAGAGATCGAGGGAGCGGTTCTGAGTCTGGAACACAATAATAACACCCAGCAAAAGAATGCTAAGTGAAATAAAGGTACAAAGAAAAATACGACGCGAAAGACTGAAGGAATGAAAACGGGTGGGGCGAACCGACTGATCTGGGTCGACCGCCTCTGTGATCATATCGGGATTTCCGATCCACCCGTCAATGTTATTGGGGGTTTGTACGTCTCCTGTCGCTGCCATTAAGGTTTACCCCTCGTTGTAGCGATAGCCGATCCCGTAGAGTGTTTCGATCGCGGCAAAGCTGTTGTCGACGGTACGCAATTTCTTCCGAAGACGTTTGATATGACTGTCGATAGTACGGTCATCAACATAAACCTGATCTGAATAGGCAAGATCCATAAGCTGATCGCGGCTTTTGACAAACCCTGGGCGAACAGCCAAGGCGTGAAGCAGAAGGAACTCGGTCACCGTTAGGTTCACAGGTTGACCATCCCAAGTGACGGAATGGCGCATTGGGTCCATGACCAAGGCACCGCGCTCGATCAACGCCTCTTCTGGGCGGCGTTCGATATCTGCGTTCTGTTCTGCATCAGCGCGCCGTAAAAGAACCTTGATCCGTTCCAAAAGCAAACGTTGAGAGAACGGCTTTTTAATATAGTCATCCGCGCCCATGCGAAGGCCCAATACCTCGTCGATTTCATTGTCCTTGGAGGTCAGAAAAATAACGGGCAGCTTAGAGACCTGCCGTAAGCGGTTTAGAAGGTCCATTCCGTCCATGCGCGGCATTTTGATGTCCAAGACGGCCAGGTCAGGCAGGTCATTATTCGACATCGCTGTCCATGCTTCGAGACCATCTTTGTATTTGATCACATCAAAGCCTTCAGCCTCTAGGCTCATGCCCACAGAGGCCAGGATATTCTGATCATCATCTACCAATGCAATTTTTGACACTTTTGACGTCCCTTCTTCGCGATCAGGCCCGCTGATCACCCTCGCCAGTCATTTCTGCGGCTTTAAACCCTATTTGGGTTAATTTCACTAATATTGGCCCGAAGATCAATAATTCTTTCATCTCAGAGGGGTAAACCAAAGGGAAGTTAAAAATGGAATATTTGTGCTGAAATCGCCGCGATATAGAACAAAAATATTGTCATCGACTCCTATTTTCAGCGGGGCTATAGCCCTGATTGTAACAATATCATCCAAAAGACCCTCGGGGGGGTTAAAATATGAGTAACGGACGAGTTAACCCGCAAGGGACACTCGAGGCTATGGGTATTTCAGGTATCAAGACTGCCCATTACAATCTTCAAGAGCCAGCACTAGTTGAAGCGGCACTAAAACGGGGTGAAGGCACCTTGGGGAATGGTGGCGCTTTGCTGGTGACCACTGGCGAATATACGGGCCGCTCTCCTAAAGATAAATTTGTAGTCGATGAGCCGTCGGTTAAGGATAGTATCTGGTGGGAAAATAATCCGCCCATCGCACCTGAAAGTTTTGAAGCATTGCGGACGGATATGCTCACCCATATGGAAGGGGGCGAATATTTTGTCCAAGATTTGTATGGCGGTGCGGACCCTGAAAGCCGCTTGAATGTGCGGGTTATTACCGAGCTTGCTTGGCATTCGCTGTTCATCCGCACGATGCTTATTCGACCCCCTTTGGAAGAATTGGATGGGTTTGAAGCGGAATTCACGATCATCAATTGCCCGAGTTTCAAAGCGGATCCCGCGAAGCACGGCTGTCGTTCTGAAGTGGTGATTGCCATTTCTTTTGAGCAAAAACAGATCTTAATCTGCGGCACTGAATATGCAGGGGAGAACAAGAAATCTGTTTTCTCCGTACTAAACTACTTACTGCCGGAAAAAGGCATCATGCCGATGCATTGCTCTGCCAACCATGCAATTGGCGATGAAAGCGAAACGGCTGTTTTCTTTGGGCTGTCAGGCACGGGCAAGACAACGCTTTCAGCTGATCCCAATCGCGTGCTGTTGGGTGATGACGAACATGGCTGGTCTGACAACACGACCTTCAATTTCGAAGGTGGGTGCTATGCCAAGACCATCAAACTGTCTGCTGAGGCGGAACCAGAGATTTATGCGACCACGTCAAAATTTGGTACGGTCATTGAGAATATGGTCTTTGACCCGATGACAAAAGAGCTGGATTTTGAAGATGATAGTTTGACCGCGAATATGCGCTGCGCCTATCCGCTTCACTATATTTCCAATGCATCTAAGACTTCTATTGGTGGTGCCCCTAAAAACATCATCATGCTTACGTGTGATGCTTTTGGTGTGTTACCTCCGATTGCCAAATTAACACCCGCGCAAGCAATGTATCATTTCCTGTCTGGGTTCACTTCCAAAGTGGCAGGAACTGAGAGGGGTGTTACGGAGCCGCAGCCAACATTTTCGACCTGTTTTGGTGCACCTTTCATGCCGCGCCGACCAGAAGTATATGGTGCCTTGCTGCGCGATAAAATTGCCTCGACTGGAGCAACATGTTGGCTTGTTAATACCGGATGGACAGGCGGGGCCTATGGAACAGGCTCTCGCATGCCGATCCGCGCGACACGTGCGTTGTTAACCGCCGCGCTAGATGGCTCCTTGAACAGTGCAAATTTCCGAAACGATGAGAATTTCGGATTTGACGTACCTGTTAAGGTTAAAGGTGTTCCCGATATCCTGCTTGACCCACGTCGGACTTGGGATGACAAAGATGCTTATGATGCGTCTGCGGCAAAACTGATCGGTATGTTTTCTGACAATTTTGCACAATATGAACCATTTGTTTCTGACGATGTTCTCGAACAGGCCGTTAAAGCTAGCTAGTTTATTGGGCGCAGGCGCGATCCTTATCGCGCTTGCCTTTCTGGTACGCCCGTATTGGACGGATGAAACCATTTCTGGATATGCCCCCTTTGACCGATACGTATTAACCGAGCTTGAGGGGCAAGCGGTGGTCGGGAATGTCACCCTTGAATTTCTCGAAGAAGGTCGCGTGACAGGACAGGGGCCATGTAATCGATATTTTGCAGAGCAAATCGCACCGCTGCCGTGGTTTGAGCTTGGCCCCATTGGTGCGACCAAAATGGCCTGCCCGCATTTGGATTTAGAAACGCGTTATTTTTCGGCTCTAAGTCGCGTGCGTTTTGCTGAAGCTTTGGGAGATATCTTGGTCCTATCTGATGAAAACGGCGTTGTGTTGGCGTTCCAAGGGGCAGATGAATAATACTGGATTGCGCGCCATTGGCGCGCGATAGGGTCGAGGCCCTTCGGCAGGCAAGCCTACCGTCGGGCTTCGAGTTGGGGGCGTTGCCCCCAATTTGCTTTTGGAGTTTAGGGGATAGGAAATCGCGCTAGCAGGTAGAGCTGGGAATGCAGCAGCCCCGCATTTCTGAATTATTGGCGCAGCAATCTTCCAGCAGGTAACGGACCAAATTGCCAAGCGTTGCGAATTTCACGGTATAGATGATTTCGCGGGCATTTCGTGTTGCCTCCAACACTCCTGCCTCTGCCATATTTGAAAGATGGAAGGAGGCGCGCGAAGGGGTGGCGCCCACAGCGGTAGCGACATCCCCTGCATTCATGCCACCGCTGGACTGCACCAAGGCTCTGAGCATTCGAAGGCGCGTCTCATTGGACAGGGCCCCAAAGAGTGAGAGAACTTTTTCCTCTTCCATATTTCAATTCCTCTTGAAATGTCATGAGTTTCTAAATATTTATTTCAAGAATCATTGAAATGAAAGCTTTGAAATGACACCCAACGAACTTTACCTCGCTCTTGCCGAACTTCCACAGGAAGCTGAACTGGTTTTCTCTGCACCAGATGGCGCGATATCTGGGGGCTATCATGTGACGGAATGGAAGGCGGCAGATGTCACCAGCATTGATTGTGGTGGGGTGATCAACCAATTCACCGAAAGCCAGCTTCAGCTTCTCGACGGACGCGGTGGTGATCATATGCAGGTGGGTAAATTCAATGCGATTTTGAAAACCAGCATAGAGAAAGTTGAGAAATTGGGGGAGAGCCAATTGCGTGTCGAATTCGGCCAAGGCAATCAAGAGATGCGCCTTTATGATATTCATCAACCCAATCTTTCTGGAAGTCAGGTGTCGATTGCGCTGGGTGACACCAAGGCGGTTTGCAAACCTGCCGAACGGGCAAAGGTCACTATGGGCGGAGGTTGTTGCGGATCTGCGAAAACGAGTTGCTGCTAGCTCTGGCCATGTATCTTTTTTAACGCATAAATCAGATCAGCCTTCAGATCGTCGAAATTTCGTGTAGCCGTAACCTCTGCCTTACCAATAAGTACATAGTCCCAACCCAGGCGACCGCTTTGCGGAAGGATAGCCAAAGCGACCTCCCGCAAACGGCGCTTGGCTCGGTTACGTTGGACGGCGTTCCCAACTTTCTTGGAACAGGTAAAACCCACACGGGCAGGTGCGTCGTCACCACGCGCGTAGCCTTGCACCATCATGCCTTTTGTGCCCCAGCGATGCCCCCTTGCGGCGCGTAAGAAATCGGCGCGTGTTTTGATGACCTCTAAATGCAGAAAATCCGCCTCTTTGGATGCGGCCCCTTTGGGGGTTTTATCCTTGGATGACGGATTGACCATCGCTATAATCACGCCCGAAGGCGCAAAGAATTACGCAGACAGACGCTTACGGCCTTGTGCACGACGACGTGCAAGAACCTTGCGACCGTTTTTAGTTGCCATACGCGCACGGAAACCGTGGCGACGCTTGCGTACCAGATTAGACGGTTGGAATGTGCGTTTCATTTGACTTACCTCTTGGCGGAAGCGCCCCAATCATGGGATTCGAGCGCGAATATCTCTATGAAGCCCGCTCTTTAGGGGCGAGTGGGGGATAAGTCAATTCGAAAGCCCCTGAATTATTTCAAAAAATTAACGTCTGATAGGGCGCTTTGTTACAAAGTTATGCCATTGCGCCCGCTTTTTTGAAACATTTTCTGACGGTTGATCAACGGCGCGTGAGTGGGGTGGCTTGCGCCGGTATTTTCAGCCAAATCAATCGGAGCGAAATTAAGGGGACACCCATGCAAGAAAGAACCGAAACACAAGGTTTTAATTATCGGCGACTATTACCAATTGTAGCGATTTTCTTTGTCGCGATTGTCGGTGCGGTCTTTTTGAAAGATATCTTCTCTTTCGAGATGCTCGCAGAAAATCGTGAAGATCTTCTTGCATGGCGGGATATGAACTATCTGCTCGCCGTTTTGGTGTTTATCGCGCTTTACGTGGTTATCGTGGCCTTTTCCCTTCCAGGGGCCGCGGTGATGACGCTGACGGGTGGGTTCCTGTTTGGAATTTTCCCAGGTGCACTTTTCAATGTGCTGGGTGCGACGATGGGGGCATTGGTTATCTTCTCTGCTGTGAAGTTAGGTTTGGGAGATTATCTTCATGCGAAGTTTTTTGAAGATAATCAGGATGGCAAAGAAACATTTTTGGAAAAGATGGATCGCGAGCTTCATGAAAACGAGCTTTCCTATCTTTTGATCCTTCGACTAGTTCCTGCCGTGCCGTTCTTCTTGGCTAATTTGGCACCTGCATTTTTGGGCGTAAGTTTTCGAATGTTTGCGCTGACAACCTTCTTTGGCATCTTGCCGGGCTCGATTGTCTACACATCGGTTGGTGCGGGTTTGGGCGATGTTTTTGCCGCTGGTGAAACGCCAAATTTGGGCATCATTTTTGAATGGCATATTTTGGGACCGATTGTTGGTCTGGTTGCATTGGCCGCCTTGCCCATCATCATCAAAAAATTCCGCAATAAAGGAAAAGCATAATGGGAAAAATTACCTGCGATATTTGTGTGATTGGGGGCGGTTCGGGCGGCCTGTCTGTTGCGGCTGGTGCGTCCCAAATGGGCGCAAATGTTGTCCTGCTAGAGGGGCATAAAATGGGCGGGGATTGCCTGAACTATGGCTGTGTACCTTCCAAGGCGCTGATTGCGGCTGGCAAACATGCTCATGCATTTTCTACTGGTAAGCCTTTTGGCGTTTCTCCCGCGGAGCCGAAGGTGAATTATGCCGCGGCCAAAACGCATGTCATGAATGTCATCAAAGGTATCGAGCCCCACGATAGCGTGGAACGGTTCGAAAGCCTTGGGGTTAAGGTCATTGAGGAATTTGGCGAATTCGTTTCCCCCACCGAAGTTAAAGCCGGAGAGACGTTGATCAAGGCGCGGCGATTTGTGATCGCGACAGGGTCTTCGCCCTTTGTCCCGCCGATCCCAGGTTTGGACAAGGTGCCTTACTACACCAATGAAAATATCTTTGACCTTAAAGCCCGCCCTGATCATTTGCTGGTCGTGGGCGGTGGGCCTATTGGTATGGAGATGGCGCAGGCGCATCGGCGTTTAGGTTCCAAAGTCACCGTAATCGAAGGGCTAAAGGCGCTGGGCAAAGATGACCCCGAGCTTGCAGCGTTTGCTTTGAAGCGATTGCGGGGAGAGGGTATCGAGATCGTTGAGGAAGCGCTGGCGGCCGAAATCACGGGCAAGAAAGGTGCGATCACTATCAAGACAAAAGACGGGCGTAGTTTCAAAGGCTCGCATCTTTTGATGGCTGTGGGACGGAAACCCAATATTGATCGTTTGAATTTGGATGCGGCGGGCATCGAACCCACGCGCGGCGGCATCAAAGTGAATGCCTCTTTGAAAACAACAAACCGCCGTGTCTATGCGATTGGTGATGTTGCTGCGGGTCTGCAATTCACGCATGTGGCAGGCTATCACGCGGGCGTCATTATTCGATCTGCCCTTTTTGGCCTGCCGTCAAAGCAACGCACCGATCACATTCCATGGGCGACATATATTGATCCAGAAATGGCTCAGGTGGGTCTGACGGAGGCAGAGGCAAAGAAAAAATATGGCGATGCGCTTAGCGTTGTTCGTGCGAATTACGCGGATAATGATCGCGCGCGCGCTGAATTGAAAACAGATGGTTTGGTCAAGGTCATGGTGGTCAAAGGTCGCCCGGTTGGCGCATCGATCGTCGGTGCGCAAGCGGGTGAGCTTATCGGAATTTGGGCGCTTGCTCTTTCAAGCAAGTTAAAAATGTCCGATGTCGCTGGCATGGTTGCCCCCTATCCAACATTAGGCGAGGTGAATAAACGTGCAGCAGGATCCTATTTCACACCTAAACTCTTCGAGAGCCCAATGGTGAAACGCGTTGTAAGATTGGTGCAAAAGTTTTAGCACTGACCCCATGATTTTTCACACGCTCACAGGTCGATTTGTGCTTTTGACATTCGTCTTTGTCATGCTGGCAGAGGTGTTGATCCTGTTGCCATCGCTTGCGAATTTTCGATCAGAATTCCTGCGTGAACGCTTGGAGCGTAGCCAGATCGCGGCCCTTGCTGTCCTTGCCTCCCCTGATCGCTATATCGAAACCGAATTACGCGACGAGTTGTTAGAAAATGCAGAAGTGCTCAACATCGTTTTGAACCGTGACGATGAACGTGAGTTGATTATCTCTGCACCCATGCCAGCAGCCAAAGATGAAACCATTCATCTTGAAAGTGCGAGTTTTGTTAAGTTCGGCTGGGATGCATTAATGGGGTTGTTTTCCAACAACGAGCGAATTTTGCATATCGTTGGTCACCCCACGCATATGGGTGGAGATTCGATTGAGATCACGATCAAAGATACCGGGCTAAAGGCGGCGACGCGTGCCTATGCGCGCAATGTTTTGCTGATTTCTTTGGCGATTTCATTTCTGGTGGGTTTGATGCTGTTCTTTGCCATTCGCGCGCTCATCGGCAGACCCATTGCCCGGCTTGTGCGCAATATTCAACGCTTTCGAAACGCGCCGGAAGATGAAAAACAGATCATCGAGCCGAATGCGTCAATCACAGAGTTTTACCATGCAGAGGTCGCTTTGGCAGAGATGGAAAAGCAACTTTCCATGAGCCTGAATGAACGCAAACATATGGTGTCATTGGGCGAAGCGGTTTCTAAGATTAGCCATGACCTTCGCAATATGCTGACCACGACACAGCTATTGGCGGATCGGATGGAAGCCTCCAATGATCCAGCGGTGAAACGTGTGGCACCGAAACTTGTGAGTTCCCTCTCCAAGGCCGTGAACCTTTGCGAACGCACGTTGAGCTTTGGAAAAGCGGACGAACCTGCGCCTGAGTTGGTGAAATTCAACCTACATCAACTGGTCGCCGAAATCGTCGAGGCTGAAGAGCTCGCGATTGGCGATGCACCGGTGACGATTGAAATAGATGTGTCCAAGCGCCTCTCTATCTGGGCAGATCGAGAACAGATTTTCCGCGTGGTGTCTAACATCGTGCGCAATGCCCGCCAAGTGCTGACTGCGCGCGCAGAGGGTGGTGAGATCGAGATCAAAGCGTCTGATAAGATGTCGAGCTGGGGGATTGTGATTTCCGATAATGGACCCGGCATGCCCCAAAAGGCGCGCACCAATATGTTTATGCCGTTCAAAGGATCTGCTCGCGCTGGTGGTTCAGGCCTTGGCCTTGCGATCGCTGCCGAATTGGTCGCGGGTCACGATGGATCCCTGATCCTGCTTTACTCAGGCGACCAAGGCACGGCGTTTGAGATTACCTTGCCGAAAGAGCGTTAGAACTTCCTATCACTGACAGCGTTGGGGGGTTCATTATTTCTGTGGTTCTCTTGAAAACAGGATATCGCTATTTTCAGCGGTTATGGGAGCACCTAAATCTCGCTAACCACCCCAGGAATATCAACAGTCCCAAAGACCCGCCCTGATGGCGATCCCGTAACCGAGCCGCCGACTGGTTCTTCGCTCACCCCAAGAGTTAAAACACCGCTAACAGCCGCGATGCGCGGGGGTAAAGCAAGGCGCATGGTTGATGCACCCGGGGTCCATAGCCCCACCGATTCAGCTGGTTCACCAGGACCATGCGCCCAGACTTGAAGTATTCGACCCTCGGGCGCATCGCCAAGGGTCTTAGTCAGGATCACCTCGTTTGTGGTTTTATCCACCACAGCAATTACACGAAAATCACCTTCACTCGACGCGATTTCAGCGGTGTAGAGCGGTCCAACGACGGGCTCTCGCAAATCCCCGAAAAGTAAGACAACAGCGAACAACAAAGCAGCGATTGTTGAAGCAGGCCAAAGCCATGACATCCAGTTGCTTGATTTGGCTGCGCCAAATAAGCGCGCATTTAATTGCGCCTTGGATTTCGCGCTTGGAACAACCTCTTCAATATCTTCGGTCAAACCGGTTAATCGCATTTCCCAATACGTAACCTGTGTCACGAAGCTCTGATCAGAGGCTAATAAGGCCCGCGCTCGTACGAGTTCATCACCCTCTAAAACGCCGAGCGCGTATTCGGCTGCCAACAGGGAATTATTTTTCTTTGCCGTTGTCATCGCGCCATACACTCTTGGAGTAACGCCAAACTACGCCGCAGCCATGTCCGCATCGTGTTTAGGGGTACATCAAAAAGGGAGGAGAGATCCTTGTAGCTTTGTCCATCTAGATAAGCTCCGATGACAGCCTCGCGTTTATCTTCGTCCAGTTCGTTCAGGCAATTCATAATGCGTTTTGCCTCAGAAGCCGCAACGGCGGATTGCTCGGGCGAACGCCCTGGGGCAGCAATGCGCTCCTCGACACCAGAAAGCTCATCATGACCTTTTCTTGCGCGCAGCCGATCAATCGCGGTATTCCGTGCAATCGTAATGAGCCACGTCATCGGGGAGTGACCGGTAACTTGATACCGGTTGGCATTATTCCACACTTTGACGAAAGCCTCTTGCATTGCGTCCTCTGCTTCTGCGCGTTCGCTTAACACACGGATGCAAACACCAAGAAGTTTCGCAGATGTGAAATCATAAAGAGCTGAGAAAGCGGTTTGGTCGCCCAAGGCTATTTTAGCGATCAATTCCTCTAAATGTGCCAAGTCATTAGTCATAAATCGGCGCCTGTCCCCCAAAAATCATAGGAAGAATGAGGGAGTTCACCCGATATTACCACCAGAAAATGCAAATTGGAGTTCACGATTGGGAATTTAAGTGCTGTTGAAGAAAAATTTCGAAGCTAAATTATTGAAATTGTTCATATATATATATTTTCCAATTTTTTTTAGCCCAATGTGAAACTTTTGGCCTCGTACAATCGAGACTTCAATAAGTCGGTCACAAATCGGCAAAGCAACATTTGGGATTAAAATGATTAATTGAATATCCAAACTCGTTACGATCGCTATTCTTTCTACCACGGGCGCATTTGCTGACGGGCATGCGGTGTTGACGGGGTATGCGCTTGCTGGCGATGGAAAAAAACTCGTGACAATGCCAAGTCTTGCTGATGTGGGTGATATGACGATGGCCGACTTGTCCGATCGGATTGATGCGATTGCCTATCGTCCTTTCACAGGAGAGTTATTAGGCTTTTCCAAGGATGGGACCATTTACACGATCGATCCCATTTCTGGAGCAATGGTCAATCAAGAAGCAAAGTTTGATGACGGTGCAGTCATCGACGGTGTCGCAGTGGCGTTTGATTTTAATAATAAAATCGACGCCGTGCGCGCCGTTGGTTCAGACGGTGCAAATCTTGTTTATTTTCCTTCGAATTTTGATGATGAAAAGGCAAATACTGTGAAACAATTTGCTAACATCGCATACGCCGATGGGGATGTAAACTTTGGCACGAAGCCAATGATTTTCGCCAATGCCTATACAAATGCCATTTCAGGCCAGAAAGCGAGCGCGACTTTCCAATACGCATTGGATGCGAGTTCTAATTCCTTGGTTAGTCTTGCGAATAACGAAGGCACATTAGCAACAATTGGCAAGCTAAAAATAGACGGCGTTGTCGCTGATTTGGCGACGGCTGGCGGGTTTGATATCGTAACCCCTGAAGAGGGTGCCGATCTAGCATTTGCCATATTGCAATTGGATGGTGCGGAAACTTCTGGGCTTTACAGCATAAATCTTGAATCCGCGGAGGCCACTTTAGTCGCTGATTTAGGCGTCATTGGCTATACAGGATTTGCTGTCACGCTTGGCGATAAGTGATCCCGCACCTAAGCGGCGTCCCCAACGGGAGAGGGGACGTCGCAGTTTTGCTATAGGGGGAGTGAAGGGCGTGTCGATAGGGCGCGCCCTTCATCTATGCACTACGTTTTTGCCTTGATTGCATCGGAACGGCGTTTGAGAATATTTTGACAAAAGAGTTGTAGGGTGCGCCCGCGACCTTAAATTTCAATTTTGTGGATTGCCCGTAAAGGTTCGTTTGCATTCGCATAGCAGGACGCATTTAAATCCATTCTACTTCCCGATCTCACAATGCCGCCACTTGCATGGACATGACCGAATAGATGGTACCGAGGTTTCACGCGATCGACATGGACAGGCAAAAACGGACAGCCCAGTTTGCGCCCGTGACGCGATTGATCGAGGGTGCCGAAGGGAGCGGAATGGGTAATAAGCACGTCCGTTTCTTCTGGGATAAGTGCCCATTTTTCCTTTCGCGTTCCTTCATCTGCATGAAATGCATGATGCGGTAAGTCAGGAACCCAAGGACTGCCGTAGAAATTTACCCCGTTGTAAGCATAGGATTGGTCTTCAAGATACACCGCATTTCGCAGGCGTTTCCGTTCCTGAAGTGCGAAATCATGATTGCCGCCGATGCAAAGGATCAGGTCAAAATCCAGTGTCCCAAACCAATCATCGACGCGGTCTAAATCATCAGCTTGGCTGTCGAATAAATCCAGCACATCGCCACAATGGATCAAGACGTCACCGCTTAACGCCCCTAATTCTTCGTGGCGCATATGTGTGTCACTGATGACGGTCAGTTTCAAAATCAATCGCTCGGTTCAACGCGAGCGGATCATGCCCGCAATGTCATAGGCCCCTTGAAGTACAGGCTCTGCAATTTCGGCGGCGCGATTTGCGCCTTTGCCCAAGACCGCATCGATGTCATCCGGGCTATCCATCAAGCGCGCAATGTCTGACGTGATCGGCGAGAGGTGTTCGACGGCCACTTCTGCCAGCGCGGGTTTAAATTGACCAAATTGCTGACCACCTACTTCTTTAATCGCGGCCTCTGAGGTGATCCCTTTGAGGGCGGCGTAAATGTTGAG
>CAZRFT010000288.1:0-4711 GCA_964599255.1 uncultured Neptunicoccus sp.
GCGGCTGGATCAGCAATCATTGTGATCCCTGCCCGATCAGCGCGCATTTCTTTTTCCCATTTATCCGTCACGTATGGATCATTAACCGAAAGACAATAAATTCCTTCCACACCTTTGGCACGAATATCGTCTGCTGCCTCAATGAAACTTGGAACATGTTTGGTCGAACAGGTTCCCGTATATGCCCCTGGAAGGCCGAAAAGAATGATCTTTCGCCCCTTTGAAATCTCCTCAAATTCAAGCGAACTTGCCACGCCATCCTGCATGACAAGGAATTGAGTATTTGGGAGTTTATCGCCAACAGAGATTGCCATTTTGGTTCCGATCAGTATGTATTTTTTCGAGCTCTTATTTAACCCCATTTCACAGGGAAGGAAGCGGTAATGTCAGTTGTCGTTGTCGGTGCCGGTCAAGCTGGTAGTTCATGCGTCGCTAAACTTCGCGCGGACGGGTATGAAGAGCAGATCACCTTAATTGGTGCAGAACTCGCGCCCCCCTATCAGCGCCCGCCTTTGTCCAAGAATTACCTCTTAGGAGAGATGGAGCTGGAACGTCTCTATTTGCGTCCCAAAGAGTATTATTCAGAGCATAATATCGACTTACTTCTTGGCCGCGTGGTCACCGCGATCGATGCTGATGCAAAAACCATCACCGTCGGTGAGAAGGAAATGGACTATGATGATCTCGTGTTGACCACAGGATCAGAGCCACGTCGTTTACCTGCAAAAATCGGCGGGGCGTTAGATGGCGTCTATACTGTGCGCGATCTTCAGGATGTCGATTTGATGGCACCCGAATTCGAAACCGGCAAACGCGTGTTGATCATCGGTGGTGGGTATATCGGGCTAGAGGCAGCGGCCGTCGCGGCCGCCAAAGGGCTCGATGTAACCCTTGTCGAGATGGCTGATCGAATTTTACAACGCGTGGCCTGTCCAGAGACGGCTGATTTCTTCCGCAATCTTCACCAAAGCCACGGGGTAAAAATTCTCGAAGGTGTTGGATTAGAAAGTTTGAACGGGGAGGCGCGCGTAAGCTCTGCAACCCTTTCTAATGGAGAAGAAATCGAGATTGATTTTGCGATTGTCGGTGTGGGGATAAGCCCCGCGATTAGCTTGGCCGAAATGGCGGGCGTCGAAATTGAAAACGGGATCAAGACTGACGCCCATGGGCGAAGTTCAAACCCCCATATCTGGGCGGCGGGTGATTGTGCCTCTTTTCCCTATAGGGGAACGCGTATCCGATTGGAAAGCGTGCCCAACGCCATCGATCAAGCAGAGCTTGTGGCCCAAAACATCATGGGCAAATCGATCGACTATGTCGCAAAGCCGTGGTTCTGGTCCGATCAATATGATGTGAAGCTTCAAATCGCGGGGCTATCGGCAGGATATGACGCGATTGTGCCGCGCATCACAGGCAGCACAAATTCCTATTGGTATTTCAAAGGCGATGAACTTTTGGCGGTTGATGCCATGAATGCACCCCGCGATTACATGGTCGGCAAAAGATTGATCGAAGCAGGAAAGTCACCTACCAAGGAACAGTTAGCGGATTTAACTTTGGAACTGAAATCACTACTTTGATGCGGATTATTGGGGGACATAAAAAGGGAATAAACCTTGCGCCGATTGGCGATGTGGATTTGGAAGCGCGGCTTCGCCCCACCTCTGATCGGGTGCGTGAAAGCATCTTCAATCTGCTTGAAAATGGGCGCTACAAGCTCAACATGAGCAAAACCCGTGTGTTGGACCTGTTTGCTGGCACGGGAGCGATGAGTTTTGAAGCGGCCTCCAGAGGTGCAGAAGCAGTGACCATGATTGAAAATGGTCCCAAATCCCTCACCCTCATTGGTCAGAATATGGAAATTACAGGGCTACATCTGCAGGTATATAATGCAGACGCCACGCAACTTCCCGCTTGCCCAAACCCCCCCTTCGATCTGGTTTTCATTGACCCGCCCTATGGCAAACAGATGGGTCACGCCGCCCTTTTAGGATTGAAAATGGGCTGGTTGATGGATGATGCCCTGATCGTTTGGGAAGAAGGTGCAGAGTTTTATCCGCC
This sequence comes from uncultured Neptunicoccus sp., assembly GCA_964599255.1. Lineage (GTDB taxonomy): Bacteria > Pseudomonadota > Alphaproteobacteria > Rhodobacterales > Rhodobacteraceae > Amylibacter. The sequence goes on from CAZRFT010000288.1 coordinate 2,062, forward strand.
TGAGGGTTACTCACTTCTAGAAGTGCGCCGATATGGGGATACTTTCATTCATTTTTTACGTGTTTCGTCTTTTGAAGAATAAGCCAATTAGAGACACGGCGAAATGGAAGGTCTAAAACCTGCTTGATCAACTAAAATCAGTTTTTGGTTTCGACAGTTTTCGCGACGGTCAGCAAGAAATCATCGAAGAAATCCTATCAGGCAAAGATGTGCTCGCCATCATGCCCACGGGCGGTGGTAAATCATTGTGCTTCCAACTTCCTGCACTTGTTATGGATCGGTTGGTTGTTGTGATCTCGCCTTTGATTGCCCTCATGCGCGATCAGGTCGCGGCCCTGCGTGCCGCGGGCATTGAAGCGGGTGCCATAACTTCCGCCCATAGCGAAGAGGAAATTTCAGAAGTGTATGATGCCCTAGGGGCAGGGCGCTTGCGGCTTCTTTATCTTGCACCAGAGCGCCTGGCCAATCCAGGCATGCGGTTGGTGCTGGAAAAGACAAAGCCCGTCTTTTTAGCCGTGGACGAAGCCCACTGTGTCTCTGAATGGGGCCATGATTTTCGACCTGACTATTTACGTATCTCTGCACTGCGGCGCGCGCTCGGCGTGCCGTTGGCCGCCTTCACCGCGACCGCAGATGCAGAGACACGTGCTGATATTCGGAAAAAATTATTTGATGCGGAGCCCCAAGAATTCCTATTTGGATTTGATCGGCCCAATATTCATTTGCGTTTTGAAATTAAGAACCAGCCGCGCAAACAACTATTGGAACTGCTTGGCGCAAGGGCGGGGCAATCCGGCATCATTTACGCAGCAACGCGAGCAAAATGTGAAACCTTGGCGCTTGCCTTAACCGCCGAAGGTCACAAAGCGCTTTTTTATCACGCAGGCATGGATCCCGATCAAAGACGTGCGGCCGAGGCGCGATTTCAATCCGAAGATGGACTCGTCATGGTTGCCACTGTGGCCTTTGGAATGGGCATCGATAAACCTGATATTCGCTTTGTCATCCACGCTGATCTACCCAAATCGATGGAGAGTTATTATCAGGAAATTGGTCGCGCAGGACGAGATGGGGCACCGGCAGAGGCCATCACGCTTTATGGCGCAGACGATATTCGGTTTCGCCGTATGCAAATTGACGAAGGATTGGGTGACGCCGCGCGGCGCGATATTGATCACGGTCGCCTGAATGCGTTGCTGGGTCTGGCAGAAGCACAATCGTGCAGGCGACAAGTTTTGCTTGGTTTTTTTGGCGAAGAAAGTGCGACATGCGGGAATTGTGACCATTGTTGCGCGCCGCCAAAATTAATCGATGGGACAGAGCCTGTTCGAATGGCGCTATCTGCCATATTGCGCAGCGAAGAAAGATTTGGTGCAGGGCATTTGATTGATATTTTGCGCGGGCAATCCACAGAAAAAATTCAGGCTAAGAATCATCACCTACTTCCCACCTTTGGGATTGGTGCGGCGCGCTCTAAATCTGAATGGCTCAATATTTTTCGCCAAATGATGGGGCTCGATTTAATTCGGCCGGACGCGGGACGATATGGCGCGCTTCGCATGACCCAAAAGGCACGTCCGCTATTGAAGGGCAAGGCGATCCAGATGTTGCGCGCGGATGAGCCAGCGCGCCGCAAGGACAAGCCACCCGCAAAATCCTTGATCTCGGAAGAGGATGAACCCCTTTTTGCAGCATTAAAGGCGCAACGCCGCGCCTTGGCAGAGGCTCAAAAAACACCTGCCTATATTGTTTTTTCGGATGCTGTGTTGATGGATATGGTTCGACAACGGCCCACCCATCTCGATGAATTTGCGCGCCTTTCAGGTGTGGGTGCAAAAAAGCTCGCTCGATACGGGGATATATTCCTATCTGTACTGAACGATCACGTCCCACCCCTTCACCCAACACGGCGCAAATTGGCGGGACACGCATCGGGGGCCATTTTTGACCAATTGCAATTCGCTGCTCGCGAACTTGAACGGGGGGCCACGGGCTTAGAAAAACCTCTTTCTTGTTCAACCAGTCAGCTCGCGCAAATCGCGAAACATCGTCCTAAAGATATCGCCGCCCTTTCTCGTATTTTGGATGCGCGTCGTTTGGATCGTTTCGGGGAGGTATTTTTATCCATTCTTAAAGAGGAATAGACTTTACCTCTGATCGGGGCATGGTAATTTAGAAACATTCTAATTTGAGGTGCTTCATGCTCGCCGTTATCTCGCCTGCAAAAAAAATGAATTTCGATCCAATTTCTGGGATTGATGACAGCTTGCCGAAATTTCAGGCAGAGGCAAATATCCTTGCAGGCCATGCACGCCAACTCTCTGCCAAGAAGTTGCGCGAGATGATGAAAATCTCCGATGACTTGGCCAAACAAAACAAAGAGCGCTTTGCCGCGTTCACTGAAGAACCAACCGATCTGAATTCCAAGCAAGCCGCGTTTGCCTTTGCCGGTGACACCTATATGGGGTTGCAAATCGATCAATTTTCGAAACGCGATCTCGCTTATGCTCAAGACCACTTGCGCATTCTTTCAGGTCTTTATGGGGTACTGCGGCCGCTAGATCGTATTCAACCTTATCGATTGGAGATGGGGCGGAAATTAAAAACGCGCCGCGGCGAGACACTATATGATTTTTGGCGCAATGACATT
>CAZRFT010000289.1:0-23270 GCA_964599255.1 uncultured Neptunicoccus sp.
GTGGTTCCCGCGACCGCTGACGATTGGGGGCGTGAATATCTTGACATGATCATCGCGGCCAAAATCGTGGACGGCGTTGAGGGCGCGATCGCCCATATCGACAGGTTCAGCTCCAACCATACCGATTGCGTCATGGCAGAGGATGATGCCGTTTGGGCGGCATTCAGTGAAAAGGTCGATAGTGCGATTGTTATGCGGAATGCATCCACTCAATTTGCCGATGGTGGCGAATTTGGGATGGGCGCAGAAATTGGCATTGCGACAGGCAAGATGCATGCACGCGGTCCGGTGGGCGCAGAACAGCTAACTAGTTTTAAATATGTTGTTGAAGGCGATGGAACAATACGCCCTTAAAACATAAAAGCCGCCCTGGGGCGGCTTTGAACATCAAAATTAGTAAAACCTTAACTGTTCCAGGTGCGGATTGGCCCGCTATCCACATGAACGAAGTTTGAGCGGAAGTAACGACCAACACCGCCGATATTTGCGGCTTGTGCTGCCGCTGAAACTTGGGACACTGAGCGGGTTTTGATGCGTATATCGCACGCCATACCTTTGGTGTGATAGCTGTCTTTAGCAACCCGGCGTGATCGCGAACGAAGCATCGCATTCGTGCGCGGCGAGCGATAAGCCGACAGCGCATAAGCTGGATCCGTGGTATCCAAACGCGCATGAGTTGCTGCAATCACATCAACAAGCTCAGGGCTCATTGTGACCGCGGTATCTTCGCGCCAATCACGCATGAACCAATTCAGCTCTTTCATCACTTGTTTGATGTATTTGCCTTCGATCCAGTAAATTGAATCAATGGCCTCACCTGTGCGGGTGTTGCGCATGTGAATGCGACGAATATTTCCAGCGCCGCGGACGTAACCAAATGTTTTCGAATAGACAGGAGCAGCAGCGACCGTCGCGACGCCTGCAAAGGCGCCAAGCAAAGCACGTCGATTTACTTGATCAGGCTTGATGAAACCCATTTTTCTCCCAGTCCCTATTCTGCCCCTTCTTTCGGGCTTATTATTGGCCGTGTTTCGTGGCGATAAATTTGTATGCAAACTTATACACTGCCTGATTCGTTCGCCAAGAGGCATTTTTCAATTGTGGCAGAAATTTGCTTAATTATTAGAGTTTTAGCGGGTGTTATCCTCAGTTTATCCACAGGGCGATTCGGTGTTCTGCCTCTGTTCTCACTTAAGAGTGTGCGATTTAACAGTGTTTTGAAAAAGTGATGCTTAAAATCGTTAGGGAATATTTGAACTCGCCATAGAATTTTCGCAAACTCTGCTTAAATATCAATCGAAATATAACGGTCCTTTTGGGGGGAACTAAATCAATGTTTTCACGTCGTCATTTTATGGCTTTGGGTTCGGCACTTGGGGCCGGGGCAGGCACAGCTGCTCTTGGTCAATCTGCAGAGGCCATTGCCGCGTCGCTTCGCGGGCAAGAAAAAGGTATCATCGCTTTTTACAAAGGGAATGGATACAAACCAATTTGGACAGGAAATAAAAACCGTTCTCGGCGCACCGCGTTGCTCAATGCATTAAGAACAGCGGATGATCATGGTCTGCCATTAGGGCGTTATAAGATCAAATCGCTTAGCGATGCCTTCAAAGCGCGGGATAATGCCAATGCCGCAAAGGCCGAAGTTTTCGCAAGCCAAATCTTTGTCACTTACGCACGGGATATTAATTCTGGGGTTTTAACGCCTGCGCGGGTGGATTCCGAAATCGCAATGCGTCCAGGGAAGGCGAGTGCGGAATCTCTTTTAAAAGGTGTCTCTAAGGGTAACGCCAAAAGCTTTTTGGCGGGACTTCCACCAAGGCATTCCGACTACAAAAATCTATTGAAGCTTAAAAAGAAATTGGCGGGTCGTTCGGATAAATCGGGACAGGACGTCCCCTATGGAACGATCAAACCAGGTCAAAGCAAAAACGCGGTGGTTCTGGTTCGCCGTAAGCTAAAAGGTTTCGGCTATCGCAACTTGGGCGAATCCAAGAGCTATGACGATAAACTAGTTGCCGCAGTTCAAGATTTCCAAAAGAAGCGTGGTCTGACACCTGACGGCGTGATCGGACGTGCAACTGTTGACGCCATGAACCTAGGCGAACGCTCGAAGCTTCGCCATGTTGTTGCGAATTTGGAGCGTCAACGCTGGCTCAATTTTGAGCGCGGCAAGCGACACATCTATGTAAACCTTCCTGAATTTGCGTTTCGTGTTTTTGATAATGGACGCGAGACATTTTATTCGCGCGTGGTCATTGGCAAAGCTGCTTATGATTTCCGTAGCCCCGAATTTGTGGACAAGATGACCCATATGGTGATCAATCCAACTTGGCATGTTCCAGCTTCGATTGCAGGCAAAGAATATCTACCGATTATTAAAAACGACCCAGGCTATCTTGCGCGCAAGGGCATGCGCATGCTGGATGAAAATGGAAACACCGTCAGCCCAGCATCAATCGATCTGTCGGGATTTGATGAGAATAATTTCCCCTACAACATCAAGCAACGTCCAGACCCGGGCAATGCCTTGGGGAAAGTGAAATTCATGTTTCCCAACCGCTTCAACATTTACATGCATGACACACCGGCGAAGAGCTTGTTCGGTCGTGAAACACGTGCCTTCAGCCACGGATGTATTCGCGTGCATAAGCCATTTGAATTTGCCTACTTCTTGTTGGCGCGTCAGACAGGTAATGCGAAGGGTACATTCCATTCCTACTTAAACACTGGGCGCGAACAATATGTGAATCTTAAATCCCATGTGCCGGTTATTATTGCGTATCAGACTGTTGTCTTCGACAAAAAAGGCGGTGCCTCGTATCGCGGGGATATTTATGGACGTAACGCGAAAATCTTGCGTGCGCTTCAAAATCTTGGCGTTGCAGTCTAACACTGGTCAAGGCTTTAAAACAGGTCTAAAACCCGCCTCAAACGAGGCGGGTTTTCTGCTTTAAGGATCGATTGATGTACAAGATTGATGAAATAGCCAAAGCCTTAGGCGCAGAAGCCTTTGGGGATCTTTCCCTAGAAATTTTCGCAGTGAATGCACCGGAAAAAGCGGGCGCGAATGAATTAGCCCTTGGCATGGATCCAAGCTATGAAGAAGCCTTGCATGCATCAAATGCTCGTGCCGCGATTGTTTGGCCCGATGCGGATTGGGAAGCGATGGGATTTAAGGCTGCAATCATTGCGCCGCGGTCGCGATATACGCTTTCTGGTGTGACGCATTTATTCGAAAAGAAACCTGTCATTGAAGCGGGCATTCACCCAACAGCGATTATCGCGGATACAGCTCAAATCGGAAAAAATCCGGCCATTGGTGCGTTTGTTGTTATTGGGGAGAATGTTCACATTGGGGACAATGCGCGTATTCTATCACATTCTTCAATTTCCGAAGGCGCCCGTATCGGCAACAACGCATTGCTTTACAATTCTGTCCGTATCGGTGCGCGTGTGGAAATCGGGGATGCTTTTATTTGTCAGGCCGGCACCGTCATTGGCGTCGATGGATTTTCTTACGTGACGCCAAAGCCAGGCGCGATTGAAGAGGCAAAAGCCACGGGTCAAATTTCGAAGCAAGGGGAGACCCAAGGCTTTGCGCGGATTAATTCCCTTGGCACTGTTGTGATTGGCAACAATGTCGAGATGGGTGCGAATTGCGCGATTGATCGAGGAACGATCGAAAATACGACCATCGGCAATGGAACCAAATTCGATAACCTTGTTCATATTGGACATAATGTAACTATTGGAGAAACTTGCTTGATCTGCGGGCAAGTTGGTATCGCTGGCTCGACCGTTGTTGGGGACCGGGTTGTATTGGGCGGCCAGGTCGGCTTGGCGGATCATATTACCGTTGGCTCTGATGTGATTGCCGCTGGCAAATCGGGGGTCAGTTCAAATGTTCCATCGGGCCGCGTGATTATGGGTAGTCCGGCAATGAAAATGGAATTAAATGTCGAAGCCTACAAAGCACTCCGTCGTCTGCCAAGAACGCTCGCTAAATTTTTGCAATTGGAAAGAACCGTTCAAGATTTGGTCAGCAAAGCAGACCAAGACAATAAGGGCTAGTTCCTGCTATGTCTGATCTTACCGACAAAATTATCGAGATCGTTGCCGAACAAGCTATGCTTGAATCCGAAGACGTCACGGTAGACAGCACGATTGATGATCTTGGGATGGACAGTCTCGCGCTTGTGGAAATTGTTTTTGCAATAGAAGAGCGTTTTGGCATCTCTATTCCGTTCAATGCAAATGAACCCGAAAAATCTGATTTCGACATTTCATCGGTCAAAACAATCGTCCAAGCTGTTGAGACGTTGATCAGAGAGCAATCCTAGCCGAGCCAATGAAACGGGTTGTCATAACAGGGCAGGGGACGATCAACGCATTGGGTAAAAATGTGCCCGAAACAATTGAAGCCCTATCCGCGGGTAAGCTCGGCCTCGGTGATTTGGAGTTTCCAAACGTGGAACGCTTAAACATCAAGATTGGTGGTCAAATTAAGTCCTATGATGAATCGAGCTATTTCTCGCGCCAGCAAATTGGCTTTTTCGACCGCTTTACCCAATTTGCAGTGATTGCTGCAGATGAAGCAATTGCCCAATCAGGCCTAAAATTTGAGGACGCGAGCGCGCTCGATGCGGGCGTCGTTTTGGGAACCGCTGGCGGTGGATTGCAGACCCAAGATGAAAACTACAAGGCTGTTTATGAGGAAGGCAAAAACAGGGTTCATCCCTTCGTTGTGCCGCGTTTGATGAACAATGCAGCCGCAAGCCATGTCAGCATGCTGCACAATCTTAAGGGGCCTAGTTTTACCGTTGCGACTGCTTGTGCCTCGTCGAACCATGCAATGGGACAGGCGTTTCAATTAATCCGATCTGGTGTGTCAAAAGTCATGGTAGCTGGGGGGTCGGAATCCATGCTTTGCTTTGGCGGGATTAAAGCATGGGAAGGGTTGCGCGTGATGTCCAACACCGGCTGCCGCCCATTCTGTGCGACGCGAAACGGTATGGTGCAAGGGGAAGGTGCGGCCGTTTTTGTATTTGAAGAATATGAACATGCGCATGCGCGCGGTGCAGAAATTCTGGCAGAGGTTGCCGGTTTTGCGATGTCCTCTGATGCCGCTGATATTGTGATGCCAAATGTGGGCGGGGCAAGGCGCGCCATGCAAAATGCCTTGATCGATGCAAAATTAAACGCCGAAGATGTTGGATATATCAACGCGCATGGCACTGGAACTGCGGCTAATGACACAACAGAAACGGCAGCAATCAAAGAAGCGCTGGGGGATCACGCCCAAGATGTGATGATCTCTTCTACCAAATCCATGCATGGACACATTATCGGCGGCACGGGAGCGGTTGAGTTGTTGGCAGTCATTGCCGCACTTAAGAATGGTATGATTGCCCCGACAATTGGCTATCAAGAGAAAGATCCTGAATGCGATCTGGACTATGTGCCCAATGAAGCCCGTTCCAAAAAAATAGGCGCTGCTCTTAGCAACGCCTTTGCTTTTGGGGGTCTAAATGCAGTGATCGCCCTCAAAGCGATTTAATTACTGACCGCCAACCGCAGTCCAAGCCGCGGAAAATCCTTCGAGCGGAATGGTTAACTGTATTGGCTCATTCGGGGATACGATCGATACCAACTGGACCGAGGCCGATGTTCCAGATTTCATTTGGTCGATCTGGCCTTGCGTTAAACCAAAACGCAAAACGCATCCTGCGGCTTCACACCAATTAAAAGGATAACGATTGATCAAACCCTGTTCGATTTGAAACGTCATTGGAATGGTCAACAACGTGCCCAATGGGGTCACAAAGGTGACACCCGATGCCGCCTCGCCGCCCGCTGGAAGCGCTTGCATATTCATTTCAGCCACGGCTGTGCCATCTTCATTTTTCAAAAGAAGTTGTAGGTTACACTGCTCATCCGCCTCTGGCGCTTTCACGCAGCGAACGTCCCAAGCGCCATGTGTTTCTTTCACATAAGGGACGACCTGAGCTTCAGATACAGGAAAGGTTTTATCCGCTGTAGTCTCGCCTTCGCCCTCGGTACTGTCTTGGGCAAATGCGACCGAAGACATACCCATCAATAGCAATGTGGCTAAACTTGGGATTATTGAATTACGCATAAATCGGCTCGCTTTTGTTCGAATTTCGACCCCTGATAGTGCTTCTAATGCCAATTGTCAGGTGAAAAAATCGTATAGTGTGCAATATTACGCCGAAGGAAAATCGCCTTCCCAAAAAGACAAAACACGAGCGACGAAGCCCGTGTTCTGATGCTTGGATTTCCAAGCGATTTCTCCCTGTCGGACTGGCCGACTTATGGGGCGTACGCTACGATTATTCGTCATAATCGTCAATTCAATTATTTATCGGACTTGCCAAAACTTGCTGATCGCTTACCTATGAAAACAAGGTTTTACATTGGGGATCCAAATGAGCGAAGATTTAGCAATATTCATCGGCGGCGGCGGTAAAGACTATGCTGAGCCGCAAAATCTATTGCTCAAATATGCCAACAGACATGGTGTTATTGCCGGTGCAACGGGAACGGGAAAAACCGTTTCATTACAAATTTTGGCAGAGAGTTTTTCCGCCCAAGGTGTGCCCGTGTTTCTAGCAGACGTGAAAGGTGATTTGTCAGGGCTGGCCAAAGCAGGCTCTCCTGATTTCAAACTTCACGATGCATTTATGAAACGTGCAAACACCATAAAATTTGATGATTACGGTTATGAAGAGTTCCCAGTTGTGTTTTGGGATATGTTTGGGGAACAGGGTCATCCGGTCCGAACAACAGTGTCGGAAATGGGGCCACTGTTACTTTCACGACTATTGGAATTAACCGACGCCCAAGAAGGTGTCATGAACATCGCATTTCGGGTTGCTGATGAACAGGACCTGGCGCTGATTGATTTGAAGGATTTGCGTGCCATGCTGGTTTGGCTGGGCGAAAATGCAAAGGAAGTCAGCCTTGAATACGGGAACGTATCCACTTCTTCGGTTGGAGCCATTCAGCGGGCCTTGCTCGTTCTTGAAAACCAAGGGGCGGCAAACTTTTTCGGCGCTCCTGCACTTAACCTAGAGGATATGATTGCGACGACACCGGGTGGGGCTGGTCGAATTAACGTATTGGCAGCTGATAAGCTGATGCAATCGCCGCGTCTCTACGCGACCTTCCTCCTATGGATGCTGTCAGAGCTTTTTGAAAACATGCCAGAGGTTGGCGATCCAGATAAGCCGAAATTTGTGTTCTTTTTTGACGAGGCGCATTTGCTTTTCGATGATGCACCAAAAGCGCTGATCGACAAGGTTGAGCAGGTCGCGCGTCTTATTCGGTCCAAGGGAATTGGTGTCTATTTCGTAACGCAAAACCCCGCCGATATCCCCGAAGATATTTTGGGTCAGATGGGGAACCGAATTCAACACGCCCTTCGCGCTTTCACGCCAAAGGATCAAAAAGCGCTGAAACTAGCCGCCGAAAATTTCCGTGCGAACGAAGATTTTGACACCGCAGACACAATCATCGAATTGGGTGTTGGCGAGGCCTTGGTTTCCTCACTTGTCAAAAAAGGCATGCCCAGCGTGGTTGAACGTACTTTGATCCGTCCCCCGAGCTCGCAATTGGGACCAATTAGCAAAGAGGAACGCGCAGCCGTGATTGCGAATTCGCATCTTGCTGGGCTTTATGAGGCAGAGCAGGACCCTGAAAGCGCCTTTGAAATCCTCTCCAAAAGGGCAGAAAAGGCTGCTGCAGAGGCTGCCAAAGCGGAAGCAGACGAAGCTGCCCGTGAGGAACAAGAGAAAATGTTCAAAAAAGCGCGGCAGTATGACGGCTATTCACGTTCAAGCTCGCGGCGATCTTCTTCGCGCAGCGATTCCATAGGCAAAACACTCGCCAAAACCATGATCAAACAGCTTGGTACGCGCGAAGGTAAAAAACTGATCCGCGGCGTCTTGGGGACGATTTTTACAGGTCGTTAATCGCGTTTCTTAAACGGCTTACCGCCGCGTCCGCCACGATCTTTGTCAAATGGCTTCTTATCACCAAATCTTCCGCCGCTATCGCCGCGGGGCGGGCGCTCTTCGCATTTACGCAAAAGCGGGATGGCAAAGCTATCGCGATGCGATTGGCCATTATTAAACCAAACACAATTAACCACTTTACCTTCTACAGATTCGACAGCCATTCGAGGCGAGCCAGAGACGAGTTCGACCAATGTTCCTGTTTCTAGAACTGACATGGGCGGGATCCTTTAAATAAGTTTGCGCCGCCCATAGTCTGCTTTTGTGACCGTGGAAAGCGCTGATTTCTAAAGCTTACGAATTTTAAGCTTTGTTATGCGATTTCCGTCGCGTTCTGCGATTTCAAAACGGAACCCGTGAAAGCTGAAAACTTGCCCTACGGTTGGGATCATTTGCGCCTCATGGATAACTAGACCCGCGATTGTATTTGCCTCGTCATCGGGTAGGTTCCATTCGTTTTGTCGATTCACATCCCGAATGGTTGCCGCCCCATCGATTTCAAAATTGCCCTGTGCGTCACGCTCGTCTAATTTTTCCTCTTCCGCATCATGTTCGTCAGTAATTTCCCCAACAATCTCTTCAAGGATATCTTCAAGCGTAATCAAACCTTGAAGCGCACCATATTCATCCACGACAAGCGCAAAATGCGCTTTGCGTCGCAAAAATTCGCGCATCTGATCGTCCAAAGGTGTGGTTTCTGGCACAAAATAGGGTTTTGTTGCGACATCCATGATGTTCAATTTAGCAAGCGCATTTGCGCCGCCACTATTGCCGCGCACCAATTTATCAACATGACGCAACAGATCTTTGGCGTGAACCACACCCACGATATTTTCGCTATCGCCCTCAAAGATGGGCAGACGCGTGTAACGTGAATTCAAACACGTGCTTAAGATATCTTCGGGGTTGGCCTCCACATCGATCATCTCAATGTCGGAACGGTGCAACATAATCTCTTCGACTTCTCGTTCTCCAAGATCAAGCGCACCAAGCAGACGGTCGCGATCATCCTTTTCAAATGATCCCTCTACATGGCTAAGCGATATCGCGCCTGCAATTTCGGCTTGTGCTGCTTCAAATTTATCTTCCTCGTTTGTTATCGCACCAAATAGGCGCAACAGACCCCGCACGATAATCCGAACAAAGGCCACGATGGGGGCAAGGATGAAAACAATCACACGGATGGGTGCCGCAACTCGGCTCGCTGCGGTTTCAGCATTCGAGATGGCATAAGTTTTGGGCAGCACCTCTGCAAAAATCAATACGAGTGCGGTCATTACCAAAGTTGCCAAGGCAACGCCGCTATCGCCGAAAAGAATCGTGAATAGGTAGGTCGCGAGCGACGCAGCAAGGATGTTAACAAGATTGTTGCCCAAGAGAACGGCACCGATCAGGCGCTCGCTATTATCCGTTAGGCGCAGCGCCATCTCGGCACCTCGCGAACCTTTATCTGCCATTGAATGCAATTTCCCACGGCTTGCCGCGGTAAGTGCTGTTTCTGACCCTGAAAAAAACGCCGAGCAGATTAACAAAAAGATAATTCCACCAACCAGCGTGTAAAACTCCGTTCCCATCGCGTCGATGGCAGCAGATATCGTTTCCATTTTCCTTTAAAACCTTTCAAAAGAGGAAGTGACATAGAGTATGGTGTGTTCGGCGCAATGCTTCAAGAGACAGCGTTAAAAATCAAAGACTTGGGTGACTTAAGCGCACCAACCCTCCTCTTTGGGGGGCCATACTCCAATTTGCATGCGCTTGAAGCGATGAAAGCCTGGGCCGACGCCCAAGGAATTTCGCCATCTAACACAATTTGCACAGGTGATGTCGCCGCCTATTGCGCGTATCCAGAGGAATGCACCCAGACAATAAAGGATTGGGGTATTCATGTTTTGGCAGGGAATTGCGAAATCAACCTGGCAGCAGAGGTCGATGATTGCGGTTGTGGGTTTGAGGAGGGCACAGCTTGTTCTTTGCTCTCAAAGGGGTGGTATCCTTTCGCCAGCGCCGAAATTTCGCACGCTTCGCGCCAGTGGATGGGGGCCTGCCCAGACAGGATCGCCTTTAGGTTTCAGGGCAAAAGATTCGCAGTTATTCACGGTGGTACACAGGACGTTTCAGCGTTTATCTGGCCCACGAGTGATGATGAGATGCTGCGTAGCGAAATTAACCATTTGGAAACGCAGGTTGGCGCGCTTGATGGTGTTATTGCGGGACATTCGGGAATACCAATGAAACGCAATGTGGCGGGCATTGATTGGCTAAATGCTGGTGTGATCGGCATGCCAGCAAATAACGGTCAGTCATCGACAGATTTTTTAGTGCTGACAGAGGCGGGACCAGAGTTTCACAAACTGAACTACGATTGGAATGCCGCGCAGCAGGCGATGATTAAGGCAGACCTGGTTCAAGGCTATCATAAGGCATTGGAGACGGGCTATTGGCCGTCGGAGGATATATTACCTCCTGAGCTACGCAAGGCTAGTCAGCCAGCGGATGGTGGGTCTCGACCAGTTCTTTGAGTTTTTCGTCCAATACATGGGTGTAGATTTCGGTGGTTGAAATATCAGAATGCCCAAGCAGCATCTGAATGACCCGTAGATCAGCGCCATTTGCCAGAAGATGCGTGGCAAAAGCATGACGCAAGACATGGGGGCTGATTTTGCTGGGATCTATGTTCGCTTGAAGCGCTATCTGCTTGATAAGATTATAAAATGCGATCCGACTAAAATGCTTATCGGCTTTGCGGGACGGGAATAAAAAGCGACGTTCAATTTCTGCTTTTTCTAATTCTAAAAGATAGCTCGATATCGCCTTTTTCGCTGGACCAGAAAGGGGAACCAGCCGTTCTTTTCCGCCCTTTCCCTTAACCATAATCATATCGGGGTTTCCTAGCACGGTGGAAAGCGGCAGGCTGACCAATTCGGTGACACGCATACCGGTTGCATATAGGATTTGGATCAAGCAGGCGTTTCGCGCCTTAATAAGTGGAGAGCGCCCGAAATTGACTGCTGCTTCTAACAAGGCATCCGTTTCAGCCTCTGACATGATTTTGGGAAGCTTGCGGCCGATTTTTGGGGCGCGCAATTCAATGGCAGGATTTTGGGAAATAACCGCATCTTCATAAAGAAACGCGTAAAATTGTTTGACCGCTGAAAGATGTCGCGCGTTGGTACTAGCTGAAAACCCAGCATCATTGAGGGATTTTAAATAGCTTTCAATATCAGCGCGCGTTGCGGCCTTCACCAGTTGGTTATTCTTATTTAAGAACCGTGAAAACGCCAATAGGTCCCGCCGATAAGCCTGCAGCGTATTTTCTGACGCGTTGCGTTCGGCATGCATCATTTCCAAAAATTGCTCTATCAGGCTAGAGTCATTCATAGATCTAGCCGATCCAAGACTACCACTTCTAAGGCGAGATTAATGGCAACCTCTTCGAGCTCGGCTGCGCGCAACAGGGTAAGTGTTTTTTGCAGCTGGCGCGGATCAGAGTTTCGTCCCTCTTGCAACTCTACCGTTGCCGTTAAGATATCAACCGCCTTGGGTTTCGATGAAAGTGGGGTGCGAAACGCCGCGCGCACGGCTTTTTCTAGTGGGCCATTTGTAGCGGTTTTTTCAAAATCTTCACGTACGAGTGCTGTCAAAATATCCTTGTCATCTAGTTCTGCGGCTAGATCAAAAAGCAGCACTGAACGCTTTGGATGCAAAAGTATTGTGAATATCTGAGCGCCTATACACTCGGTTCCCGCAAGCGGATGAAGGGCAAGCTCCTCTGCAAAAATCCGAGAGAAAATGGGAACCATTGCATCTGTATGAAAGGCAGTAAGAGTTTTCAATAATTCCTTACAAATCAATTGGTTATCATTCGTTGCTAAAGCAGCCTTTAAGTTATCAGTGCCACGCACACGGTCCCATAAAGCCCCAGAGGCAGAGGCAACGCCCTCTGCATAAAGTTCCGAAAGATATCGCGGGGCTAAGGCACCAGTGCGTGTCAGGCGTTCAGCAGCACGAAGGCGGGGAAGCCAGCCGATATTTTCTGACAAATCCCGATGAAGGAATGAAATGGGCAAGTTCGACGATTGCCGAGGAAGATCGAGCGCTTCTGCAATCGTTAACGCCAATATCGCGGCAGAAGATGGCACTGGATCTAAAACAATTTCATCGAGCAACTCCGGTTCTAGAAAAACCGACAAAAGATCACCCGTAGATTTGGAAATTCTATCCAGTTCCAATGCATTAACTAAAAGCAGTTCTGCGGCGAACCAATCCTTGTTGATGGCGTGACAGTAAATCGAGACATCAATTGCATCGCTTAGTTCTGGGCGCAATTGAAGCGGCGCGCAGGCATTAATGGGGTCTTCTAGATAAAGTTGGACTTCAAACCAGCGTTGGAAAAGCGGGGCGGTATCCACTTGGGCTTTTTGAAGAAGCGCATCGGCCTCATCTACCGCACCCTGGGACAGTAAAAAATCAAGCCGAGCCGCCAAAAAACCGCTTTTGGTTTTGCCGCCTTGCGGTCCTTTAAGTTCCGCCAGGCTAAGGCGTTGAATGAATTTACGTAGTGTAAAAAAGTGATGATCTGGTTGCTTTAGAAGGGCTGTGACGAGGGCTGCCTCTTCACTGCTTTCCAGAAAGTCCTTTGGAATACCGGCTTGAATGGGGGATATGATTCCAACCAGATTTCCATCAATTTCTGGGACGGGCTCAACGGATATGGATTGGGCAGAACTGACGCCTGAGCCAAGGGCTAGGCACAATAAGGCGATTTTAATCAGTGAAATGAAGCGGTACATCTTTTACGATTTCGCTTTGGCGGGCAGGTAAGTCCGCAACTAGTGCGTAGCCCACCAACCCCACGGCGCCAAGCAAGGCGAGGTATAATATGTATTTTAGAAGTCTGCCCATAGCGTCCCTTGTTGGTTTGTATTGTAGCTTTTGTCTTTGAGGTGCTATCAGGCACCACTATAGTTAACCAAGCGCGTGCGGGCAAGCATGCGGAGGCAAGAGCAGTCATGGCGTTATCGCTTCAAAAACCAGTTGTGCTTGTGGGCATGATGGGGGCGGGAAAAACCGCGATTGGCCGCTCTTTGGCTGAATTTGCGAATGTATCGTTTCTTGATTCCGATGAAGTAATCGAGGAACGCGCCAATCTTAAGATTGCAGAAATATTTGAGAAATTTGGCGAAGCGTTTTTCCGCGAAAAAGAAGCGCAAGTCATTGAAAATCTGATCGAGAATAAACCAATCGTGCTGGCGACAGGTGGGGGTGCGTTTAATACCGAAACAACGCGTAACACGGTTAATCGATTGGGTTTTTCGGTTTGGATGAATGCCGATTTGGAATTGATTTGGAAGCGGGTGAGGGACAAAACGCACCGCCCATTGTTGCAAGCGGATAATCCTAAAGAGGTGCTAACCAAGCTAATGGCGGATCGTCGAGATATATATGCACAAGCATCGGCGACGCTGGATATTGTAGAAGATGTCAGTATTGAAGCGACGCGGAACCGATTGGTCGACTTGTTGAAATCGCGCAATGTGATAAAGGCCGCTCCATGACGGCAAAAAACGAAATTGTCCCGGTGCGCTTAGGTGCGCGATCCTATGACATCCACATTGGTCAGGGCCTGGTTGGGCGTTCTGGGGCACTTCTTGCCCCCCTCTTGGCGCGCCCAAAGGTTGCGATCATTGCGGATGCGCATGTGGCCGATTTACATTTGCAAAAACTGATCGACGGGTTGAATGCAAACGGGATTGAAAGTAGCCACCTTAGCCTACCTCAAGGCGAAGCCACTAAAAATTGGGCACATCTTGAAAATGTCGTTGAATGGTTGCTGGCAGAGAAGATTGAACGTGATGATATGGTTATCGCGTTTGGCGGTGGCGTTATCGGGGATTTGGTTGGATTTGCGGCGGCAATTCTGCGCCGTGGGGTCAATTTTGTGCAGATCCCAACAAGTCTGCTGGCACAAGTTGATAGCTCGGTCGGCGGTAAGACAGCGATTAATTCAAGCGCGGGTAAAAACCTAATCGGGGCGTTTTATCAGCCGAGAATGGTATTGGCCGATGTTGATTTGCTGAATTCGCTTACAGAACGTGATTTTTTGGCTGGATATGGCGAAGTCATGAAATACGGGCTGTTAGGGGATGCTAGCTTTTTTGCATGGCTTGAGGAACATGCAAGCGACATGGCCTCCGGTGACGTAGAAAAACGCATTTATGCGGTGAAGCGCAGCTGCGAGATGAAGGCAGAGATTGTTGCCGAAGATGAAACAGAGCAGGGACGCCGTGCGCTCTTAAACTTGGGCCATACCTTTTGTCATGCCCTAGAAGCCGCAACGGGCTACTCTGATCGTTTGTTGCATGGCGAAGGGGTCGCGATTGGCTGTGCGCTTGCCTTTGAAACTTCGCAACGTCTTGGGCTTTGCCCGCAAGAAGCCCCAAGTCGGGTACGCGCGCATCTAAAGGCGATGGGGATGAAAACGGACTTGGCCGATATTGATGGTGATTTACCAGATGCAGAGGGTTTGGTTGCGCTGATGGGCCAGGACAAGAAGGTCAAAGATGGCCAAATCGCGTTCATTATGGCCCGTGATATTGGTAATGCTTATGTTGATCGCAATGTCGATCTGGAAGTGGTTAAGGAAGTGTTAAATGACGCGCTGAAACTGCGCGGCTAAGCAGAGCAGCTCGCCCCACCCAAGACGCAGAACTTCGCGCAATGCGGATGATTTAGCTTCACATCGCGTTCAGCCTCTGCCAGCGTTTCGCCCATCTCAAATTCAGGCGCATAGGGCAGGAGTGTGCAAGCCAGCACCGCTGGTTTTTCTGCCCCCTTGCGTTTTACAATCATGCGGCTAGAGGCACACATGATATCTTGGGGCTTTTTACCCAAAATATCCCAACACGCGGTCGTAATCTCTGGCACATCGACGGCTGCATCCATTTCTGGGAAAAGCACTGTCATACCTGGGTTTTGGGCGTCGATTTCATAACCGCGATCCTTAAAAAGAGCTGCAAACCCTGCGCGTGCATCAGCGTCGCTTTCGTCCCATAAAGTTCGCGCAGCAATGGCCATTTTAAATCCATTGTCACGAAGCCAGTCCATGCCCTGCAAAGTAATCTCAAAACTATTGCGGCCACGCATTTTGTCGTGGTTTTCGGCAACGTGGTGATCAAGGGAGATACGTAAGGTGATCTTGTCACCAAACTCCTGTTGCAAATCGAGGAGACCAGCTTGGATGGTTTTGCGCATCATCGGCCGCATTGCATTGGTTAGGATCAAAACCTCAAATCCTCGTTCCAAGGCGGCACGGGCCATATCGATCATTTCGGGGTTCATAAACGGCTCGCCACCAGTAAAAGCAATTTCTTCGATCGGCCAGTCGCGCTCTGCAATCTGATCAAGATAAGGTGTCATTTCCGCGCAAGTGATATAGACCAGAGCGTCGTTTTTGGGCGAGCTATCGATATAGCAGTTCACGCATTCAATATTACAAAGTGTGCCCGTGTTAAACCAAAGGGTCTTTGGATTACTAAGTGCAACCGATGCACGCGTGTCGCCTTTGGCGGTAATATCTGGATCCTGAAATTTTGCGGGATCCAAACGTTCGATTGGTGCACCATCCATGCGACTGACCTCTAGTTCAACATTATGGTGCTAGCGAATAATTAGGCAACGCGAAAGCTCTCGCACAGAAATGTGACTGCTGCTGATAGAATTAACTTAGCCGACTTGAAGCATGCCTAAAAACAGCCTAGCAAAGGGGCGGGCGGGGTAAATTTTTGGCTTGAAGGAGCGATGTAATGGTTTCGCAAACCATACCTGTCCAGGATTTTGACCTGACAATTTTTGGTGCTACTGGGGATCTATCCAAACGGAAGATTTTACCAGGCCTATTTCGACGGATGCGCGCCGGGCAATTCGGGGAGAATTGCCGCATCATTGGTGCTGCGCGAAGTAAATATTCGCTTGATGATTTTCGCGCCGAAGTGAAAGAAGCGCTCGAAGATCATATTCGACCCGAAGGGCGGAGTGATGAGTTAATAACCAAATTCCTTGGACTGTTAGACTATATCGCGATTGACGTTTTCACGGATGACGGGTGGAACGCACTTGCCAAGATGCAGCGCGGGGATGTTATTCGTGCCTATTATTTCTCTGTTGGGCCAAGCCTCTTTGGGGAAATTGCACGGCGCTTGGATGCACATGGGATGGCAGACCCCACGGTCCGTGTGGTTGTGGAGAAACCGTTTGGTCGAGATTTAGAGACAGCGCGCGCGCTCAATGCCGAATTGCGCGATTGTTTTACCGAAGATCAGATTTATCGCATTGATCATTATTTGGGTAAAGAAACTGTTCAAAACCTAATGGCGGTTCGCTTCGGGAATGCACTTTTCGAACCTTTGTGGAATGCAACCCATATCGATCATATTCAGATCACAGCGGCTGAAAGTTTGGGCGTTGAGGGGCGCGGGCCGTATTACGACAAGTCAGGGGCCACGCGGGATATGGTGCAAAACCACCTGATGCAGCTTTTATGCCTAACGGCGATGGAACCGCCGAACAAGTTTGAGGCCAATGCGGTCCGTGACGAAAAATTAAAGGTTATCAGTGGGTTGGAGGCCCTAACGAAAGAAAATATCGTTCGCGGTCAATATGCGTCATCAAAAGGATCGCCTGGATATTTAGAGGAAGTCGAAGACGAGACATCGACGACAGAGTGTTTTATCGCACTGAAGGTTGAATTGTCCAATTGGCGATGGAACGGGGTGCCCTTTTATTTGCGGACGGGAAAACGGCTGCGTCATCGTATGACAGAAATTGCCATTCAGTTCAAAAAGCCACCTCATTCGATATTTGGTGAAACAGCCGAAATGCACGGCAATGTGCTGAAAATCCGCCTGCAACCCGACGAAGGCATGACGCTGTCGATCACAATTAAAGAGCCGGGGCCAGGCGGTATGCGTTTGCGCGAAGTGCCGCTCGATATGACGTTTGCCGAAGCGCTGGGCGCAGACAACGAAGAGCAACCTGATGCCTATGAACGATTAATCATGGATGTCATCCGTGGAAACCAAACTCTGTTCATGCGCGGCGACGAAGTGGAAGCCGCATGGGCATGGATTGATCCAGCAATCCAGAGCTGGGAAGAAGCAGGCGAAAAACCAAAGCCCTATGATCAAGGTTCATCTGGCCCCGAAGATGCTTTGTTGTTGATGCATCGCGACGGGCGGCGTTGGGAAGAAATCACAAAATGAAGTTGATTGAATTTCCAGATCGGGACGCGTTGATGTCTGCGCTGGCCAGTGCGGTCGCGGAGGATTTGAAAGATGCTTTGGCAAAGCAAGGGTGGGCAAGCCTTGCTGTGCCAGGTGGATCCACACCGGGTCCGTTTTTTGATCAGGTAAATCAAGCAGAGTTGGATTGGGAAAATATCCACGTCACCTTGGGTGATGAACGGTTTGTACCGGAACACTCAGACAGGTCGAACACAGCACTTTTGAAAAAAAGATTACTTCAAAATCAGGCATCGAAGGCAAATCTGATTCCCCTGTATCAAAAAGCTGAGCGACCGGAGGACGTGCTGAAGGCTCTGTCTGCGCAATTTGAACCCGTTCTGCCCCTAAGCGTAAATGTGTTGGGCATGGGGGCAGATATGCACACCGCGTCCTTATTCCCCGATAGCGCGGAGCTGGAAGGGGCATTAGAAAGCGACGCGATCCTTTCCGTTGTGCGACCCATTTCTCAACCCGAAGCACGCCTAACGCTGGCGGGAAAGGTGCTGGCGGGCGCGGGCGCGATTTACGTGCTGATCACAGGCGAAGAAAAACGCAAAGCGATCGAAGCGGCGTCGGCAATTAATGATCCCATGGTTGCCCCGATTTCACTGGTTCTGGGTTTGCCCCAAACGCGGGTTTACTACGCCGCGTAAGGCGTCCTTAACCTTTGCGGTTTAGGGGCGGGTTTATGACCTATGTTTTAATCCTATTGCTGAACGGAATGCCGCCGGCGATGGCCGAATTTGACAGTGAATTTTCTTGTCGCGAGGCGGGCAAGGCTGCCGTTGCCACACAGAAAAAAGATAGTGCGCAATTTTTGTGTATGCCCAAAGGCAGTTAGCGGTATTGGGCCGAAGTGATGAATTCGCCAAATGCCTCGCACCAAATCACAACGGTTGTGTAGCTTTCTAAATCTACCCCCTGAGGTACGGGGAGGTTGAAGCCTTCAAAGCTCTTAACATCGCCAATTCGCAAGGATTGCTCTTTGAGCGCCTCAAACCCTGCCTCATCCTCAACGAATTCTGGCGCGAGATAGAGTTTATAATCGGGACCAGGTGACATTTTTCCAATATGGGTGATTTGATCGCTTGAAATCGAAACCGTGCCTTCGCCCCAGTGAAGAAAATCGCTTCCCTTCAACTCGCGGGTAAATTCCCCAGAAAAACTTGCTTTCTCTGCTGCGGCGACAAGCTCTGCTTCATCGGGGGCAGGGGGTGCCGTTAGGATAGGAAGCAGATAGACGCCAAGGGCAAAACCAAAGCCCAAAGCAGCCGCATGTGTTATTAGGTGGCGAATAAGCTTTTTCATGGCGTTTCTTCCCTGGCCATTAGAACGATGAGGGATATTTTACGCATCACAAGTTATAGGTCAATTCGCCTTAATCCGCTCACTAGCTTCGACGGCAAAGTTGAACGTAGCTTACCTAACCACGTCGCCGACGACGGCGACCCCCTGTGTCATCACTGGCGCCAGTGTTGAAGCTGACATTGGGAAGGGTGACCTCATTGCCCAAAATCGGAAAGGGTTCCACAGCATTGGGAATAGCTGAGGCATTCACGAAATGCTCTTGGAAACGTGGTTCGACTGCCGTTTCGATTTTCTCGATTTTTGTAACCGTTTCTTGAATTTCAGTCCGCGCTTCACGATTTAAAAGCGCAATTCGCGCACCTGTCCCAGCCGCGTTGCCGGCGGACGTCACTTTGTCCAGCGCGCAATCTGGGATCATACCCAGAACCATGGCGTGTTTGGGACTGATATGGGCGCCAAAGGCACCAGCCAGAACAATGCGCCCCACCGTGTCGACGCCAAATTTATCCATCAAAAGCCGCGCACCAGAATAAAGGGCTGCTTTTGCCATTTGGATCGCACGAATGTCTTGGTTGGTGACCGTAATTTTTGGTCCGCCTTCTGCCGTGCCGTCATAAACCAGATAGGAATGTGTGCGACCATCCGCGAAAATGCGCTGTGACCCCGTGGCCTCGGCGGATCCGATAAGACCTGATTGATCAAGCAAACCTGCAATGCGCATTTCCGCGAGCATTTCAATTATCCCAGAACCACAAATGCCAGTGACACCTGTGTCGGCTACCGCGTCTGCAAAACCGTCATCATCGGACCAAAGATCGACGCCGATGACACGGAAACGGGGCTCTTTGGTCGCAGGATCAATTTCAACCCGCTCGATCGCACCAGGGGCCGCGCGTTGACCCGAAGAAATTTGTGCGCCCTCAAATGCTGGACCCGTAGGCGAAGAACAGGCAAGAACGCGGGTTTTGTTGCCCAACAGAATTTCAGCATTTGTGCCAACATCAACTAGAAGTACCAAATCCTCTGATTGGTTTGGTGCCTCTGAAAGCGCAACGGCGGCGGCATCAGCACCCACATGCCCCGCAATACAAGGCAGAATATAAATCCGCCCTGCAGGGTGGATTTTTAAATCCAGATTTGCGGCTCGTGTTGAAATCGCCTCTTGGCGGGCAAGGGCGAAAGGCGCTTGGCCCAACTCAAATGGGTCGATCCCTAGAAAAAGGTGGTGCATCACTGGATTACAGACAAACACTGCGTCCATAATCAGAAACGGATCAACCTCTGCCTCTGCGGCAACTTGGGTGAAAAGAGCATTCATCCCATCGCGCACAGCGCGCGTCATCTCTTCCGCACCGCCCTCGTTCATCATGGAATAGGACACCCGGCTCATCAAATCCTCGCCGAAGCGGATTTGGGGGTTCATGATGCCGGCACTTGCCACGACATCGCCTGTGCGTAGATCACACATATGAGCGGCAATCGTTGTCGAGCCTAAATCCACAGCCATGCCGTAAATTGAGCCTTCATAAAACCCAGGCCAAACCTGAATAATTCGCGGCGAAACATAGTCGTCGCCAAGATGGACAGCGCACGTGACCTTCCATTCGCCTTGGCGCAATGTTTTCTGCAAGGTTTTTAAGATTGAAAAATCAGGTTCAAGATCGGGAAGTTCCCAATCGCGCCGCAAGGCTTCAACAAGCCGTTCCATATCGCCCGAGGGGATATGCATATCAGGTTCATCAACCTCGACGTAAAACAGCTTCACAGATGGGTTTATGGTAATATCGCGCGCCTCGGCACGCTTACGAACGACTTGGCGATGCACTTGGCTTTCTGGGGGGACATCAATGACGATATCGCCTTGCACCTCTGCCTGACATCCCAAGCGGCGCCCATCAATTAGCCCGCGCTTTTGTTTATAGCGCTCTTCGACCTTGTTCCATTCAGAAACCGCGTCTTCTGAAACAGTAACCCCATGTTTTGGGAAATCGCCAAAACTGGGCGTGATCTGGCAGCGCGAACATATTCCGCGGCCACCGCAAACCGAATCCAAATCCACGCCAAGTTGACGCGCGGCTGTTAGTACTGGGGTTCCTTTCGGAAAGCGCCCACGTTTACCCGACGGTGTAAATATGACGAGTGGATCTTGTTCGTTACCCATAGGATTTCCCGCTTTTTCCCCACGATACCTACGGATTTATGGGCAAGAAGCAAACGGCAAAACGGCAGATTGATGCCGCTTTACGCCTATTTGGATGACAACTCTGAAAGCAGGTTTTGCAAGTCCAATGGTTCCGTTTTCATCGTTAAATTTCCATCACCATCGCGCGGCCATTCGGCTGGCTCTCGATCCCAATAAAGCTCAACCCCGTTATTGTCTGGATCGCGCAAATAGAGCGCTTCACTGACCCCATGATCAGAGGCACCGTCCAAGGTGATATGGTTATCGGAAAGTCGTTTTAAAATAGCGGCCAAATCCTTGCGCGTAGGATAGAGCAGGGCAAGATGAAACAGCCCCGCCGCGTTTTGTGGGGCAGGTGGGGCGCCTTTGGACATCCAAGTATTTAAGCCGATGTGATGATGATAATTGCCTGCCGCAAGAAACACGGCATCGGTTCCATATCGATCTTTGACGTCAAATCCCAGGATGTCGTGGTAAAATACTAAAGCACGATCGATGTCGGCGACCTTTAAGTGAACATGACCAATTTTTGTGTCTTTGGGGGCGGCATATGATGTCATCACTGAACTCCTTTGGGAATTAACCTAGGAAATCAGCGAAAGGACACAAGTGTGCCGACTAAGAACACAGTGTTTACGAATTGTACCTTGCAGGTTGTATATCAGTGGGACGTTTAGACTTCCTATTACTCCACCACCGTATCAAATGTTTGAAAGGAACAATCATGCTTTCGCGAAACCCGTTATGGGGTTGGATCGGCTCGCCCTTGTTGTCGCAAAGTCCAAATTCCAAATCTTCACGTTCTTTGGGGATATAGAGTGTTCCCGCCATCCAATCAAAAATCGCCAAGGCGCCGCCATAGTTTTTGTTCCAGTGCTTGGGATCGCGGCTATGATGGATTTGGTGCATAGCAGGAGAGATCAAGATATAACTTAAAATCGGCCCGTAGCTTAGCCAAATATGGCTGTGGCGCAGGTTATTCCCTGTAATTGTGTAGATGAACACGAGCAGGTTCACGCCCAGCAAGGTTTCGATTTCGATCGAGGACACAAGAAGAGCGAGTAAAACACCATCAACCACGCCAAGCACGCAAATGTTTAGCGTATGGTGAAGCAGAAGGTAGAGCGGATGCTGTCGGTAGGCAGAAAAGGGAACCAGCACTTCAGCACTGTGATGAACCGCATGAAATACCCAAAGGGGTTCTAAGTTGTGATGCACGCGGTGGAGCCAGTAAACAAGGAAATCAGCGACCACAAATAGGATCGCCGCTAGTAGAACGGGATGCAGTGTCGATGGCGCATCAGTATTTCCGCCCAACCAAGCCAACACAGTGATCGCAATTACTGCTCGGGAAACAATAAATGTAAAAGCCCCTAAAGCATGAAGCAGCGCGTTTACTAAGAAGAGTTTAACATCTGTCCCAACAGAGCTGGAGAAATACATCTCTTTTGGAAACATAAATTTCCAAAAACCCGATTTCTTCCCTTCATATCGATAAATCGAATAGCCGATTAATATGAACAAAAGAATATAGCCTGGCCATAGTCGAGATTGCGGGCCAATAACATTCCGAAGAAACTCGACCGTATAATCCACCCAAATTGGTAATTCATTCACGTCCATGTATGGCCCCCTTTCCGTCGTTAGTTTTAGAAGATTGGGAAATAAAAAGAAAATACATTGTGCACTTAGAGGTTTTTAAAACGTCTATTTCGACAAAATGCTTAACGGATCAAATCCTAGAATAAGAATTGAAAACGGGATCGGTGCCACTGCGATAAGTAGCGTGGCAAAGATGAGCCATGGATGAAAAATTCGACAAAGGCCTGCAACCAAAAGTATGCCGCCGCCGCCACCTAATAATGCGTTGCCAGGAATGTTTAGCACCAGCGCAATCAAGATATAACGGCCGTGGATGAAAACCGGGTGAAGGAATTTCGGGATATGCGGATTGAATATATCTAGCCGCCGTTTTTTTGGCGTGGATTGAATGCGTTCGATTAATAAACACGCGCGTTTTAATCTTAGGTCCGCAAAAACTTTATGAAGATAGGCGAGCGGCAATAAATGCCCGACGAGAAAGCTCAACATCAAGCCAAGGACAGTCGCAAAATAGACCCAAAGGACGATATCGCGGCCCTCAAGTAGCATTAAGGCGATGCCAATCTCGATGCCGGGGACAAAGGGAATGGCCATCAAGACAATGTAAGCCAAGAATAGCAGGATCAGCGCCCCGATCATGAGGTTTGGGTTGTTCTGAGAAAGAGCTTGCGTCCAGCTAAGAAGATAATGTGTGGCGATCACAACCAAGACTAAAAACAAAAGCCGGGTTAAGTTACGTCGCCACGCGCCAAGGTGCGGTATTTCATTATCTGGGTTTTCCACATCTAATTAGTTTCACGCCCCGCAGCCAAAGGCTAGGGGCGTGACAAAACTGTGATGACGGGTTGGGGCTTGGGTTGGGCG
>CAZRFT010000290.1:0-5828 GCA_964599255.1 uncultured Neptunicoccus sp.
ATTCAGGTTACCGACTACGTCATCGCGCGCATCAAGTCCGGGGAATATCCACCGGGTGGTATGCTGCCCAACGAATTTGAATTGGCCGATAAAACGGGCGTCAGCCAAGGCACGGCACGGAAAGCACTCGCAGATCTAGAAAGCCGTGGCATCATTGAACGACGTCAGGGGAAGGGGTCTTTTGTTACGCTTCGTACCCCTGAAAATTCTCTATTTCACTTCTTCCGCTTGCGCAAAGAAGATGGGTCGCAAGTTGTTCCCGAAAAAATACATGAATCCGTTAAAACCCGCGTAGCAACCGCGATTGAAAGAAAGAACCTTTTCGGGGCGCCTTCAAAGGTCGTTGAAATTTCGCGGGTTCGAGGTTTTGAGGGGCAACCGCTTTGTCATGAAACCTGTGTCTTCTCAGCAGAGCGCTTTCCGGGTCTGGCAGATCGCACACCGCTTCCCAACACGCTCTATGTATTACTACAACAATCCTATGGCTGCATCATCATGAGCGCATCAGAGCATTTATCGGCTTCTATTTTAGACGAGGCGCTTGCGCAAAAAATGGAACTCGAAGCTGGAACTCCTGTACTCGTCTCAGAAAGAATTTCTCGTGACCTTGAAGATCGCGCGGTGGAAATTCGCACCAGCGTCTTTTCAACAAAGAATGCAAAATATTTTATTGAGCTAAACTAGGCTCTATGTTTGACCGCTCAAGAGAGCCTCGATTTGATCAATAAATATCTTGGGGACATCGATCCCATTGATCCTAGCGTTTGCTCTGGCCTTTAGGCGGCGTTCTCCTGGAAGGCGGGCACCATCGGCATGTGCGATTTCTGAAAGCAAAGCCTCTAGTCTTGCAGTGAACCCGTCCATTTCCGCTGGTTTAAAAGCAAGCAAAAATTGACCAGACCCAGGCGGTTTTCCTTCTGCGGTGAAAAACGACGATACATCTTTGCTTAAATTCGCACCGCCCAACACAGCCGCTAATATTTCGACGATTAAGACGAGAGCCGTTCCTTTTGCCTCGCCAATGGGTAACATAGACCCTTCCAGCGCGGCTTGGGGTGAAGTCGTGGGATTGCCTTCTGCGTCCAGCGCCCATCCCTTTGGAATAGTATGCCCCAGTTTCTTCGCTGCCATGATTTTACCGCGTGCCACTTTTGAAAGAGACAAATCGATAACCAAGGAAGGAGCATCCTTTCGAGGTGCAGAAAATGCAATCGGGTTCGTCCCATAAAGCGGCGTGCTTGCACCCCAAGGGGCAATCGCTGGCGGGGAATTTGCCACCATCAATCCTACCAAGCCAGCATCAGCGAGTCTTTCAACTTGCTGCGAAAGTGTCCCGCAGTGATGTGATCGAATAACAGAAATGGCGGCGCATCCTGAATTATTTGCCATTTCTGTTAAATGCGAAAAAGCGATCTCTAAGGCAGGGAATGCAAATCCGTGATCGGCGTCTACAATTGCATAGCTTGGGGTTGACGAAAGAACCTTAGGCATAGCGGTTGCGTTTACTTTTCCCGTTTTCGCCTGAGCGATGTAGTCTTGAATGCGAGAAAACCCATGACCAACCTGACCTTCAGCTTCCGCCATAACCAATGCATTTGCGACTGACTGTGCGGCATCTTTGGAGACCCCCACCCGAGCGAAAACCTCGCTGACAAGTTGCATCGCCGCTTCAATTGAAATGTTGTGCGTCGATGGGGCTATGTCAGACATATTTAGGACCTTACGGTATCAGGAGAATCTTGGGTGCCGAAACCTTGCCGCTACGAATATCTTTGAAAGCGGCATCTCCAGTTGCCAACGGGCGCTCCTCTATCCAGTCGAGCTGTCCCAATCTTCCGTCGAATATTGCCTCACATGTCTCACGAAAATCTTGCTTTGTATAGCAATACGTGCCCGTAAAGTTGATTTCTTGAAGTGTCATACGTCGAATATCTAGCCCGCCCAAATCTTCGCCAAGGCCGATATGGACAATCGTGCCACCGGGTTTAACGTGCTTTGAGGCGGTTTCCCTAGTTGCTTGATATCCAACGGCGTCAATGACCATATCGAACAAACCTTCGGCATGTTGCATAGCATTAATATGGCATCGTTCTTCAACATAGCTGCGTCGAGCATCATTTGGTTCCACGATTGTGATATCTTGACATCCCATCGCTTTAAGACAAAGCGCGGATCCTACGCCAATGGCGCCGCCCCCAACAATCAATGCGGACCGATCGGCGTTGTCATGTAAAAGTTGCATCCCAAGTTTTGCGGCGTGCCAGGTCACGGCAAGTGGTTCTGCAAGCGCTGCTTTAGCAAAGGGGACGCCATCCGGGACGGTTATCAGGTTTTCAGCCGGCATAGTCACATATTCAGCAAACGCACCCTCGCGTGGCGGCATGGAAATTATTTGCCGGGCTTGGCAAATATTATCGCGACCTGAATTGCAAAATTCACAATCTCCGCACGGAACAAGAGGGTTGATCGTCACACGTTCGCCTTGACGGGGTCCTTTTGCAATTGTCCCAGCACCTTCATGCCCAAGAATGAGCGGGGCAGGGCGACGATTATCATGACCCAAATAGGCATGCATATCTGAGCCACAAATTCCACAAGCAGAAATCTTTACCAATTCCTGATCATCGCGATCAGGGATCGGCATATCCATGATCTCCATTTGCTCTGGACCTGTATATACGAGCGCTTTCATCATCGATGCCATCAATCCTCTGCTGATAGATCGAAATTCTCATTGGGGAAGTATTTCGCCAAACGAACATCCGCGGCCCGTGCGTGGCCTTCCATACCCTCTAGGCGTGAGATGCGTGCCGTCGCAAGGGCGATCGGTTTTGATCCTTCACGCGATGCGCGCTGCCAAGTCACAATTTTCATGAATTTATGGACACTCAAACCGCCCGTGTAGCTAGCCGCCCCAGAGGTTGGCAGAACATGGTTTGTGCCCGTTGCTTTGTCCCCGTAAGAGACCGTTGTCTCTTCGCCCAAGAACAAAGAGCCGTAGCAGGTTAACCGTTCCAGCCACCAATCCAGATCGGCGGCTTGGACGGTCAAATGTTCGGGTGCGTATTGGTCGGAGCATGCCGCCATTTCTTCGCGGTCACTACATAGGATGACCTCTGCGTAATCACGCCAAGCGGCGGCTGCGTTTTCACGATTCAGCTCTGGCAGATCATCGATCAATCCTGGCACCAGACGCAATACTTCTTCGGCAAGCGCCTTATCATCGGTTACCAGCCAAACAGGCGAATTGTAGCCGTGCTCTGCTTGGCTAACCAAGTCCGTGGCCACGATGAAAGGATCGGCATCTTTATCGGCTAGGATCAAGCTATCCGTGGGGCCTGCGATCATGTCGATACCAACGCGCCCATAAAGAATGCGTTTTGCTTCGGCTACAAACTGGTTGCCTGGGCCAACAATGATATTGGCTTTGGGTTGACCAAAAAGACCAAAGGCCATGGATGCAACACCCTGAACACCACCAATGGCCATCACATTATCTGCACCACTAATATGGGCCGCATAGGCGATCGCTGGGTTTACCCCTTCATTGGGTTGTGGAGGGGTCGCGACCGAAATATGTCGGCAACCTGCGACCTTAGCGGTTGTAACGGTCATGATCGCACTTGCGATATGACGATACCGCCCTGCCGGTACATAGCAACCGGCCGCATCGATAGGGATAATTTTTTGACCCGCAATCACATTAGGCAGAACTTCCGTTTGAAATTCTTCAACGGTTGCTTTTTGGGCCTCTGCAAATCGGCGGATATTGTCGCGAGCAAATTGGATATCGTCTTTGAGCTTTTGTGGAACGCGTTTCGCTGCTTCTTCAATTTCTTCAGCGCTTAGAAGGATATTTCCATCATATTTATCGAATTTCTTTGCATATTCGAGTGCCTTGGTATCGCCGCCTGCTTCAATCTCTTCCAAGATTGACTTGACGATCTCATGCGTTTCGGTTGCATCCGATTTAGAGGTTAGCGTTGCTTTCTTTAGATATTCGACCATGATTCTCGACCCTAGATTTCGAGTTTGAATTACCCCCTTCTTCTTCCGGTATCCAGAAAAAGAAGGGGTTTTAACTTATTATGCAAGATTAGTTTCGGATAATTGAAACTTATCCGCCCCCCATCACGCGAGGCAGCCACAACACCAGTTGCGGGAAGATGAACAGTAGGATTAGACCCAACAATTGGACCAACATGAACTGCATCATACCCAAATAGATGTCTTTCAGATCCCAATTTGGCACAACGCCTTTTAGGAAATAAGCCGACAGTGCCACGGGCGGACTGAGCCAAGCGGTTTGCAAGTTCACCGCCACAAGAATACCAAACCAGACCATCAAGTCGTAGCGATCCAATCCGTGAACTTCCAAAACCTGAACAGTTGGCAGAAGAATTGGAACCACGATCAAAACGATTGGAACCCATTCAAGCGGCCAACCTAGCAAGAAGATGAGCGCCATGACCAACAGAAGGATGATATAGGGCGACATTTCTAGACCAAGCAGCAATTCCGTCATCATCTTGGGCGTACCAAGCGAACTAAATTGTGCCCCAAAGAAGTTTGAAGCGGCCACTAAGAACATGATCAGAACTGTGATTTCCAGAGCTTTGATCAAGCTGTCAAAGAAAGTTGGGATCGTGAACTTGCCGTATGCGACAGACAAAAGAATTGCACCAAAGGCACCCATCGCTGCTGCTTCTGCAGGTGTCGCAAATCCCAGCAGGATTGAACCAAGCGCAAAGGAAATCAAAATGGTAGGTGGCATTAGACCTGCAAAGAATTCATCCCATAGCTGCGAGAAACGGAATTTCTCTTCGGCATCAGAACGATAAATTGGCAAGGCTAGATAGCCTAGAAGCACCATAAGGGCCGCAAGCGCAACAGAGCCGAAAGGAACACCCGATCCGTCAAAGTTAACAAATAGTAGGTATAGATGGAAAAGAAGCGCGATTGGCATCGTGATCCGTAATACGTTCAAATTACGATAAGCGGCATAGGCGAGCGCACCTGCGGCAGCTAACACGATTAATCCGCCAAAGGGAATGAAGCCAAAAGTACCGCCCAGACCAAGGCCGAAGACCCGACAAAGCGTTAATATCCCCATACAAATCAAGGCGACTTCAGCACCGTAGTAGGACGAGGTCTCTGGCTGGTCTTCGTCAGACAAGATCGGCCCGAGATCTGGATTAAGCCAGCATCGTCCCAAAGTGTAGATTAGGTAGAGCGAGGCCAAAATTGCACCTGGAATGAACGCACCACGGAAAAGATCAAGCGTTGAAACCTCCAACACCGGTCCCATAACGATCAACATAATCGAGGGTGGGATCAGAATGCCAAGCGTTCCACCCGCAGTGATTGTACCAGCTGCGAGTTTCACATCATACCCGGCGCGACTCATCGTGGCGCCCGCCATAATACCCAACAGCGTTACCGATGCCCCAACGATACCCGTCGCTGCGGCAAAGATTGTTGAAACGATTAAAACGGCGATAAAGAGGGCGCCCCGCACGCGCGCCATGATCATCTGGATTGATGAAAATAGCCGCTCCATCAGGCCAGCGGATTCCATGACGATGCCCATCAGAACAAAGAGGGGTACCGCCATCAACTGATCATTCAGCATCGTTGAATTCGTGTTGAGTGTGAAAAGAAGCGTCGTCAGTTTGAAATTAGCCCCCCAAATCCCGAACACGAAAGCTAAGAAGACCAAGGTAAACGAAATCGGGAAGCCGATGAAAATCACGAACAGCATCGCACCCAGCATGATCAGGCCGATGATCGGTTTATCCAGGCTTGGGCGGGCGCTCATCAGGTCTGTG
>CAZRFT010000291.1:0-10219 GCA_964599255.1 uncultured Neptunicoccus sp.
CCTTGGCAAAGCCCCTTTTTAAAACTGTCTTAGTTGTTTTAGAGCGCTGCCTTGGCTTGGTCGACAATCGCTCCAAAAGCAGCTGGCTCATGCACAGCCAGATCGGCCAGAACCTTGCGGTCCACTTCGATACCCGCTTTGTTCAAACCGTTAATAAATTTTGAATAGGTCAGCGCCTCGTCATGCGCGCGTACGCCTGCGTTGATACGCTGGATCCACAATGCACGGAAATTCCGCTTACGATTGTTGCGATCACGCGTTGCGTATTGATTTGCTTTATCAACCGCTTGTGTGGCGGTGCGGAAAGCATTGCGGCGGCGGCCATAGTAGCCTTTTGCTGCCTTAATGACTTTCTTATGACGTGCGTGGGTGACTTTACCTGATGTTACTCGTGCCATTTTTCAAATCTCCTTAGCGCGCGTACGGCATGTATTTTTTCACGATACGTTCGTCCTGTGCAGACAGCACATCAGTGCCGCGTGCATTTCGGATGAATTTATTCGTGCGTTTGATCATACCGTGACGTTTTCCTGCTTGGGCAGATTTGATCTTGCCAGAGGCCGTCACCTTAAAGCGCTTTTTCGCGCCTGATTTGGTCTTCATCTTGGGCATTTCCATCTCCTTATTTCGAAACGGTTAATCGCACGACTCGGCATACCCTTTCGCCGGCCGCGCCCGAATAGAGCGTCCCTTTAGGCAGTATTTGGTTGATTTACAAGCCCATTGTTGCGCAGCGGGCTACTTAAAACTTCCGATAATTTTGTACACTGAATTGGCAAAATCGGTGGATCGTAAAGGCCCTTCCTTCATTGTGCTGGCCCAAAACACGCAACTTACCCCCAAAATTACCATCAAGACTCCGATCAGTGGGTTTGTTTTGGTAATCATTAACGTCAGAAAGCGTAATATCCCCAGCGCAACGGCTAGAACGCCAAATATTAAAACATAATCAAAAAGCATACATCTCCCCCGAGATAAGTGTTAGTCTTGTTCCCCCTGAAAAATGAGTTTTTCGTTAACAGGTGCGACACGAATAATGTTCGTTGTCCCCGAAACATTAAACGGTATTCCAGCCGTGACCACAATTTTATCTTTATTGGTTGCGAAATGGTGACTTCTTGCCGCAAGGGCTGCACTAACGACAGCGTGTTTAAACCGCGTGACTTCAGTCGTGACAACACAATGTAGCCCCCAAACAAGCCCAAGGCGCCGTGCCGTTCCCCGCTTTGGCGTTAATGCGATGATTGGCACCTTTGGCCTTTCTCGCGAGGCACGAATGGCGGTCGTACCAGAGGAGGTAAAACAACATATTGCTTTCACATCTGTGGTTTCCGCGATTTCTCGAGCGGCTGCCGTAATAGCCTCGCTCACATCACTGCGAGCGGTGGTGCGGGTGGCTTCTAGACCGACGCGATACTCTTCATCAGATTCCACCTCCTCAGCAATGGCGTTCATAGTGGCAACCGCCTCGCTTGGGTATTGTCCAGCCGCAGATTCAGCAGAAAGCATGACTGCATCTGTACCCTCATAAATTGCTGTTGCCACGTCGGACACCTCTGCTCTTGTAGGCACAGGGCTTTCGATCATGGATTCCATCATTTGTGTTGCAACAATAACGGGTTTTCCTGCGGCGCGGCACTTCCGGATCAAACGCCGTTGAATAGGTGGTACATCTTGCACCGGAAGCTCCACACCCAAATCGCCACGCGCAACCATGATGCCGTCAGAGACCGCTAATATGTTGTCAAAAGCTTTGACCGCGGCTGGCTTTTCAATTTTTGAAAGGATCAGGGCGCGGCCGTCAGCCAATTTGCGCGCTTCTTCTACATCCTCCGGTCGTTGAACGAAAGAAAGTGCCAACCAATCGACACCTAGCGAACAGGTAAATTCCAAATCTTTGCGATCTTTGTCCGAAAGAGCGGCGAGAGGAACAACAATATCAGGAAGGTTCACGCCTTTGCGGTTCGAAATCTCGCCCCCAACAACGACTTCAGTTTCGATAAAATCCTTCGCTGTTTTGGTAACGCGTACTTTGAGTTTCCCATCATTGATCAAAAGATGAGAACCTTCTTCAAAGGCGCTAAAAATCTCTTTGTGTGGTAATTGAACCCGTGTTGCATCGCCTGGGGTATCATCTAGATCAAACCGAAATTTTTGTCCCTCAACGATTTCAACAGTGTCATTTTTAAATAGGCCGCAGCGTATTTTAGGCCCCTGCAAATCCGCAAGCACACAAATTGGGCGGCCTACATCTTTTTCGACACGTCGAATGATTTCGTAGCGCTCTGAAATTTCTTCATGAGTACCATGACTCATATTTAATCGAAAGACATCGGCACCGCTTTCAAATAGCAGCTTGATCATTTCATAGTCGGACGAAGCTGGGCCGAGTGTTGCCACAATCTTCACATTCCGCATACGTCGCATTGGAAATACCCTTTATTCTTTTTCGGCCTTTGCAAGGCACTCTTTTCGGCGTATCCCCCCCGGGACTTGAAATCATAAAATCACAAAACCATGACGGATCAAAATAGTTTCATATTGATCGGCGCTGATCGCCCATCGCGATACGTAATTCTATGTGATCATGCGTCTAACCGAGTTCCTCCTGAAATTGCAAATGGCGATTTGGGATTGTCGCAAAAGGATATGGAACGGCACATCGCCTATGATGTTGGAGCTGCAGGCGTTTCAAAACGCTTGGGCGAGGTATTGGATGCACCGGTTCTCCTATCTCAATTTTCGCGCCTTGTGATCGACCCCAATCGATCCGAAGACGATCCAACGCTGATCATGCAACTTTATGATGGCTCGGTCATACCCGCAAATCGGGGGCTAGATAACGAGGCGAGTAAGTTTCGCATTGAAACCTATCATCGCCCCTATCGAAAGGCCGCGGAGGCGCTGGCGGCAAGTCGCGACGATCCCATTTTGATAGCTGTCCATTCCTTCACGCCACGCCTGAAAGGGCGCCCCCCGCGCCCTTGGGAAATCGGCGTTCTCTTTTCACATGATCGTCGGTATTCCGATCCTTTGATAAAGACACTCAAAACGCGGACCAAATATACGGTCGGAGAAAACCAACCCTATAATGGCGCGTTAGACGGCGATACGATGGATGAGATCGCACTACGTCAAAACCGACTGCACACGCTGCTTGAAATTCGCAATGATCTGATCACCACAAAAGAAGATCAAATCGCCTGGGGTAACGAGATAGCCAGCCACCTTGAAGTAACCACAGCTGGATTATAGGTTGGGACCATGGATAAACAAACTGAACTTGAACTTGAAGCCGCAGCTTTCCGTCGTTTACGCGACCATCTGCGCGAACGCACAGATGTGCAAAATATCGACATGATGAACTTAGCTGGATTTTGTCGAAATTGCCTCTCTCGGTGGTATCAAGAGGCTGCGAATGAGCGTGGAATTGATATGGACAAGAACGAAGGGCGTGCCTCTTTTTACGGGATGGAGTTCAACACTTGGCGCGAAAAGTATCAAACCGAGGCTAGCGCTGAACAAAAAGCTGCATTCAAAGATTCACATGAGTAACAAATGAATCTTGAAACACTCACTTCCTTGTTTGCTTGGATGACGGCAATCAATATTTGCCTTCTGCTTTTCACTACAGCGGCTTTAATGGGGATGAAAAGCTTTGTGATACGGTCTCATCAGTTATTCTTCAAACTCTCTGAGGAACAGCTCGAAACCTTTTATTTCAACTATCTCGCCAAGTTCAAAATAGCGGTTTTGGTCTTTAACCTCACGCCCTATCTAGCACTTCGAATATTAGCATAGGCGCGGCGTGCGCGCCTCGCCAAAGGCAGGGCGTGCGTGAAAGGAACAAAGCCCGCAGGTATCTGCGGGCTTTTCAATATAATTAAACTGCAAGCTTTCGCATCTCGTCGAGATAGATTTCCCGCAATCGCGCAGCAACAGAACCCACTTTCCCGTCACCTACCGCTTTGCCATCTATTTCCACGACAGGCATGACGAAAGCTGAGGCAGAGGTAAAAAACGCTTCATCCGCATCCATTGCTTCTTCGATCGTGAATTTACGCTCCTCAACTTCCATTTGTGCTTCGGCGGCAAAACGCAAGACTGCAGCTCTTGTAATGCCGTGTAGAATTTCATTGGACAGTCCGCGGGTAACGATTTTCCCATCCTTCACGATATAGGCGTTATTAGAGGTGCCTTCGGTTACAAATCCGTCTTCTATCATCCACGCATCATCAGCACCGGCGGCTTTCGCCATCATTTTCCCCAATGATGGATATAGCAACTGGACTGTTTTAATATCCCTGCGCGCCCAACGCTGATCTTCAATTGAAATGACCTTAATGCCGTCTTTCGCAGTTGGATTATTCGCGAGATTTGGTTTGTTTTGCGTAAATAGTACAATAGAAGGTTTTGTCGTTTCAGGGTCAGGAAAAACAAAATCCCGATCCCCGTCAGATCCGCGCGTTATTTGCAGATAAACCAATCCATTTTCGACACCGTTTTTGGACACCAATTCGCGATGGATTTCCAACAATTCGTCTTCGCTTGTTGGGTTATTCATTTGCAATTCATCCAAGGACCTTTGCAGACGTTTTGCGTGCCCCGCGAAATCGATCAGTTTTCCATCAAGTACTGATGTCACTTCATAAACGCCATCGGCCATTAAAAATCCACGATCAAAGATCGAGATCTTTGCCTCTGCTTCGTCTACATATTCGCCATTCACATAAACAGTGCGTCCCATATCTTACCCCCAAAGTTCTGCTGTTGCGGGATGCACGCCCGCTTCATCATAGTGCAATGCATTTTGTCGGTCTTCGCCAAGTAGGAGCGGACCGTCAAGATCAACAATCGCCGCTCCCTGTGCCACTAAAACCGCAGGCGCCATAGCAAGGCTAGAGCCCACCATGCAACCAACCATAATTTCATAACCTTCAGCGATCGCCGCCTCTTTCAGCGCTATCGCCTCGGACAGCCCACCCGTTTTATCGAGTTTGATATTCACCATATCATATTTACCCTTAAGCGCTGGTAGGCTTGCCCGGTCATGGCAACTTTCATCGGCGCAAACGGGCAGAACGCGATTTATTTCCAAAAGAGCACTATCTGCATCGGCTGGAAATGGTTGTTCCACCATCGCAACACCAAGATCAACCAATACTGGCGCTAGAGTTTGATAGAGTTCAGGCGTCCAGCCTTCGTTTGCATCTACAATGATTTTGGCATCTGGGGCACCGCGACGCACAGCCTTAATCCGCTCCACATCTTCTGCACCACCACCAAGTTTTGTCTTTAGCAATGGTCGGTGCGCATTTTTAGCAGCCGACGCTTGCATCTGCTCAGGCGATTCTAGGGAAAGCGTGTATGCAGTCTCAATCGGTCCTGGCTTTGGAAGCCCTGCCAATTCCCAAACGGGTTTACCTTGGGTCTTCGCTTCCAGATCCCATAGTGCACAATCAAGTGCGTTCCGCGCAGCACCGGCAGGAAGCGTTTGCAACCCACCTCTAGTAACGCGTTCATTCACGCCCTGTATTTCTTTGCGCACGGATTCAAGCGTCTCTCCGTAACGGGCATAGGGAACACATTCGCCATAACCTTTAACGCCATCACGCTCGATACAGACCGTTAGTACATCCGCTTGCGTTCGCGAGCCGCGCGAAATTGTGAAAACTTGCGCGAGCTTGAATGCATCAACTGAAACAGAAATGCTCACATTTAAATCTCAGCTAGCGCGTCCACTAAACGACCCGCACCATGACGGAATGGATCTACTGCTGGAAGTTTCATTTCAGCTTCAACCTTAGCAAGATATGCGGTCGCTTCCTCATCATTAAGATGCTGTGTATTTACCGAAATGCCAACAACCTTCACATCCGGATTTACGACGCGTGCCAAATGAAGTGCGGTGTCGCGCAAATCCGATAGCGCAGGTAATTTATAATCCGGCAATCCGCGCATGTGTTCGCGTGTTGGCTCATGGCATAGGATCAAGGCGTCCGGCTGACCCCCATGAACAAGTGCCATGGTCACACCTGAATAAGAGGCATGGAAAAGAGACCCTT
Organism: uncultured Neptunicoccus sp.; assembly: GCA_964599255.1. Lineage (GTDB taxonomy): Bacteria > Pseudomonadota > Alphaproteobacteria > Rhodobacterales > Rhodobacteraceae > Amylibacter. The sequence goes on from CAZRFT010000291.1 coordinate 6,066, forward strand.
GTCCCTCGATCAAGTCCCAATGATCTTCATCATTGTCAGGCGTTAGGTATTCAACAGAGCCCGCCATAAAGTCAGCAATAACTGCATCCAATGGCACGCCATCGCCGAAAATTAAAATTCCTGTTTGACCAGTTGGACGGAACGTTGATTTCATGCCACGTGCTTGCATTTCTTTGTCCATCGCCAAAGCGGTGTACATTTTTCCGACAGAGCAATCAGTCCCAACTGCTAGACACCGTTTGCCACTTCGGCGCTTACCGTTTGCAATCGGGTATTCAACGGTTGGAATACGAACATCGTGCAAAGCACGTCCCGTTTCTTCGGCTTTTGCAACCAAAACAGGTTCGTCGCGAAGCAAATTGTGCAGCCCCGATGCAATATCCATGCCGGCTTCCATCGCTTCGACCAACACATCCAACCAAGCATTGGAAATTACACCGCCGCGATTGGCGACACCAATGACAAGCGTTTTAGCACCTGCATCCACTGCCTCAGAGATTGAAAGGTCCTTTAGTCCCAAATCGGCTTTGCAGCCTTCCATGCGAAACTGACCAACAGCCGCATCGGGGCGCCAATCCTTGATACCTTGGGCAACTTTCGCCGCCAATGAATCGGGCGCGTCGCCCAAGAAGAGTAGATAAGGTCCCTTAATCATAACACGTCACCTGTATTTCCGAATCTGTCGGCGCAAACTCTCTAATTTGGGTCGAAGAGTCGGGTCAATTAACGACAATAATCATCAATTCTTCGAAGTTATTTCGAAGATTCGGTCTAAGCGTTGAATTATCTTCACCGAAGAAGCGCGATTGGGGCTTCTTTCTTGCGCTCAAAATCAATCGGCGCTTGATCGACGGCCTGCTTAATACGCTTAAATTCGTAGCGCATGACATCTCCGTCAGCTTCAGAGTAAATGATTAGCGCTTGGAACAAGTGCTTTGGACCATCGTAGATATCAATGGATCCACGAAGCTTGGGATCGTGCGTTAAAGAAATCTCAAACCCGGTCTCAAAGAGCTTTTCGATACGATGAACAACATCACCAACATGCACCGAAAGCCGGCCTGAAGTGCGGATAGCTTTATCTTGTGCAGCATGAATTCCTGCTTTGATTTCAGGTGACAAAAAGGTGTCCATTAGACTACTCGTCTCTCGTTAGAACGTTCTGCGGCAAACTATAGCTTAAGTATTAAAATCTTCAACCAAATCCACGCCTTTGACGGGGCGCAAGACATGTGGTTTTTCTGGATCGTAAAGCGCGGAATCGTTGAAATCGCGAATGTTTGCCAAGGCGGGCCCCACCATAATCAACGCCGTCCGCGTTATTTTTTCTGCCCGCACCTTTTTACGAATATCGCTTAGCGTCCCACGAATAATTTTTTGATCAGGCCAACCAACGCGATACCCAACAACAACAGGGCAATCCTCGCCATAAAACGGCGCAAGCTGGCGCTCGATTTCTCGCATATTTCGTACTGCCAAATGGATCGCCAATGTAGCCCCGGTACGCCCAAAATTTTCTAATGTTTCCCCTTCTGGCATAGAGGTCGACTGCATGGACATTCGCGTTAGAACAATCGATTGCGCAATTTCTGGAATGGTCAGCTCTTGCCCCATTTCCGCAGCCATCGCTGCATAGGCGGGCACGCCAGGTACAATTCGATAGTCGATCCCGTCTGCGCACAACCGACGAATTTGTTCTGCAATCGCACCATAAAGTGACGGATCACCGGAATGAACTCGGGCGACATCCTCCCCGCGCTTGTGTGCGTCAACGATTTCGCGGTGGGTTTCATCCAAGGTCATGGGTGCTGTGTCCATCACCTTGGCCGAGCTTGGCGCATAAGCCACAACCGCTTCTGGCACCAATGATCCTGCGTAAAGACAGACGGGGCATTTCTCGATCAACGCTTTGCCTTTTAGCGTGATTAGTTCTGGATCGCCGGGCCCGGCCCCAATGAAATATACAGTCACGATAAATCTCCATCTATTTTCCGTGCATAGCCCCGCGGCGTGTACATGCGCGGCCCCTCCCCCATCGATGCGAGCTTAGAATGGCTCGATCCAACCAACACGACCGTCAGCATATCGACCTCGTCCACTTTCAATTCATCAAGGCGGCGATATCTAATTTCCTCTTCGGGTCGACCGAGCGATGAAGCGAGCAAAACCGGTGTCTCGCTCGGCCGGTGCTGTAACAAGATGTCCCGCGCTTCGGGTAAGAGAGTACGCCGTCGTTTTGACACAGGGTTGTAAAAAGCAATCACAAAATCGCCTTCGGCGGCGGCATGAAGACGTTTCACAATATCTTCGCGTGGTGTTAGCAAATCCGACAAGCTGATCGCACAAAAATCGTGTCCTAACGGTGCACCTGCACGCGCGGCTGCGCCCTGCAGTGCTGAAATTCCAGGCGTGTTGACCACCTCTACGCGTTTAGCCGCGTCACTAACGCCACCCTCGTTTTCACCACGATCAAGCAGTTCAAAAACCAATGCCCCCATCGCATAAATGCCAGCGTCACCCGAGCAAATCAGCGCTACGTTTTTTCCCTTACCAGCCTCTTCCAAAGCATAGCGGCAGCGATCTTCCTCGCCCCCAAGCGGGAAATTACTTCGTTTTTTTCCAGCGGCAAGACCGCCAAGCAAGTCAATGTATAGTCCATATCCCACAAGTTCTTCCGCATTCGCGATTAACCGGGAGGCTTCCGGAGTACGCCAACTTGCTTGCCCCGGCCCTATTCCAATAATGGACAAAACACCGCGACCTTTGCCTTTCATTTCGACAATTGGATGGTCTGCCATTGCGATCGCGCATGTGCAGTTCGCCGATTTTTGTTTTTCGACAACCAACCCACCCTCGCTTAAGGCAAGCGCGGCCGCTTCTGCCACACCGTGACAACCCACTTCTTCAAAAACAACTTCGGAGGGGTTTTTGAGTTTGGGCGTCAGCGCTTCCAACTCATCTGCAGTGAAAAGGCGATAGGGCACATCGAGGCGACGCGCCACTTCAACTATCGCGACTTCATCAGCCTTCAAATCCAAGGATCCCACACAGGCAATCGCACCCATTGCAATGTTAGCTTCTGCAAGCATGTCCTTCACGTGATCCCAGAGCTCTTCAGTTGGGCAATTTCTTGCAGCACCTATCCCTAAAGCAAATTTTTGTGGATGATAGACAAGGTCGTTTGCGGATGATGCAACGTTTTCAATTGTCGTTAAAATTCGAAATTCACCGTTTGGGTCATTAGAGATCTCAAAAATTTCTTCGCCCTCAACTCGCACCGTTGAACCGGCCAAAAGGCCTGCCATGACTGGTTTCGCATTTTCTGGATTCGCCAAACGATATCCGAGCGGCGGCTCATCTAGGCTAACACCTAGGCGGTTGTCACCTGCCGTCGTCACCGCAGAATTTCCATTCAAAATCTCTGCAATCTGATTGCTGAGTTTATTCGCGCCGTGATGGCCGCCCAACAAAGGTACAACTGACGCGCCATTTTCTGAAACGGCAATTAATGGGGGCTCTTTCCATTTATCTGCAAGAACCGGCGCAACAGACCGGATCAAAATACCCGCTGCACAGATCCCAACAACGCCATGTCCCGCAGCAAACATTTCACGAATATGGTCGGTTGGTTTTTCAAAAGTCACATCAGCGCCTTTAACGCGGCCTGCCATTCCATGGATCGGCATTTCCATTTGCGCAGCAATAGTTTTAGCGACGTCAAACCCGCTTTGCGACAAGACAACAAGCGCTAAAGCCATGGGTCCGTTCCTTTATTAATGAGAATCATTGAAAAATAGGGGGCATCACCTTCGGCATCAGAGAGTGGTTTCACTTCCTGCGAATCCAAGCTTGCATAGGCAACAAAAACGGCGTGATCGAGCAATCCCATCTCGGACACAACCGATTTGATCTTGTTTAAGTGGCGCCCCACTTTCATGATCGCAAGCGCCTCCGCCCCTGCAATGGCTTGGCGCAATTCATTACCTTCCAGTGGGCCGGGAATGACGGTCAAAATTTCGCTTCTTGCAGACAGAGGCATGTGTGAGGCCGCTGCACAGGCAGTGATTGAGCTGACGCCCGGAACGATTTCAATTTCATATCTATCCTTAAGGCGCGCATGCAAATACATAAACGAACCGTAGAAAAATGGATCA
>CAZRFT010000292.1:0-7849 GCA_964599255.1 uncultured Neptunicoccus sp.
GCGGATGAGAAAATCAGGTTCTCTTTATTCGCAAGCGAGATATCTTCAAAACGGGTGAGCGACCAGAAACCTTTGGCTTGATCGGAATCCGCCGTCCAATGGCAGGGTGCTTCATCGCGCAGGCGCTTAAACGTGGCGTGCGGCACCCCATCGGCGAAACTGTCATGGCTATCGAGCGGCAGATGACCATTGTCTGTCATGCAAGGTTCCCTTGAATAAAACGATCCATCCATTGCGCAAACACCGCGCCTTTTTGATCTTGGTTGATCGAGCTTTGGATCGTATCCCATTGATCCTGATCCATTGTGTCCCGCTCCGCATCCAATACACAGCGCATAAAGGGGTCGGTGATTTCGGGATGAGATTGCGTTGTTAGGATATGGTTACCCTTAACAAATCCAGCCACGCGACAAGCGTTTGAACTTTTGTAGATTTCGCAGCCTGCGGGCAGTTCGGTCACCTGATCTTCGTGATAGACATAAAGGGGCAGTGGCCCGTCGTCATTCATCCAATCCTGCTGTTTTGTGATTTGTGCGGTTTCTATGCCGATATTCCAGCCGACGTGTTCCAGTTTTCCACCCAAAGCTGCCGCTATTGCCTGATGTCCAAAACAACACCCGATCAGCGGCTTGCCAGCGGCATCGGCCCGACGGATGAAGTCAAAAAGGGCAGGTTTAAATTCAAGATCGTCCATCACCGATAAGGGCGAGCCAGTGATAAGGTACGCATCCTGTTCATTCACATCGGTGGGGACAACGCCACCGATGGTCATATATACTTGGTAGCGATATCGTGTTGGGAGTTCGTCAAACAAATCACGAAAACGATGCGCATCGTCTGGGAACGCATCCCCGACGGCGACCGATTTATCGTGATTGGTTTGAAGAATTCCGAGATTGATGCGTGTCATTGAAGGATGGGCGGCGCGAACGCCGCCCCCTCTTCTTAGTTGCCGATGATCTCGCCTAGTTCAGCGTTTTTACCGCGATCGGTTTCGATACGCGCCGCTGAAGTTGCTTGATCTTGCCAGTAAATCGCAGCACCTGTTTCCGCCATCATTTGTTTGGCTTCATCAGATGTCATTGCCTTCTCTGCAATGGCTGCAATCTTGTCGATCACTTCTTGTGGGGTGCCTTTCTTTACGAAAAGACCGTTCCACAATTCTAGATCGTTGATGCCTGATTGCGCTGAGAGTGTTTGCACGCCGTCAAGCTTTGCAATTGGATCAGCACCGATATTGGCCAGAACTTTAATCTCGCCCAAGCAAGGCTCGATCAAGGCAAGCGTTGTGTTAATCACATCTGCATCACCTGCCGACAACGTGTTACAATCCAGAAGATCGAATGCTGAATCATCTGCGAATTCGAAATCCATTTTCTTGGCTGCAGCAAAAGACGCTTTGGTTGGGGTTAGGCCTGCACCGAAGTGACCAAGGACAACATCATTGTCTTGGGCATAAGAGGCAAGCTCTGCCATGTTTGAATATGGCGCATCACCAGATGCAGCCAAAACAAACGGATAGGTCAGGAAGATCCCGACAGGTGTAAAGCTGTCCTCTTCGATCCCGATATCGATCAATGGACCCACAATCGGAACACCGATTACAAATGAACCAATCATCGAACCATCCGCAGGGCCGTTAAGCACTTCCAACGCCCCTGGGAATGGCCCATCGCCACCACCTGGTTTGTTGACAACAGAGGCCGGCTGGCCTGTTTGTTCTTGCATCTCTGCGGCGATCATACGCGTCAGGATGTCTTCGAAGTCACCCGGAGGCCAAGGCACAACAAACTGTACCGGTCCCTCTGGGTATTCCGCTAAAGCGGGGGCGCCAAACATTGCAGTCACTGCAAATGCGGCACTTAGTAGTAGCTTTTTCATTTTGCTTCTCCCTGTAAACTACTGTTCTTGTTGAGGATTTCGAATTACTGAAATCACGGTGAAAAGGATCACGACCAGAATCACAACAAAGAGCGTGCCTGAAACAGGTCGATTTACCAAATCCAAAATTGTTTTTATTTGCCCCGAGCCAGCGGTGAGTTTTTCCACCATGATGGACCCAAGGACGAGGCCAAGGACAATCGGCACCAATGGCCAATCCAATCGGCGTAGGATGTAGCCTAAATAACCAAAGCCAACTGCGAACATACAATCCACTGTTGAGTTGCGGATGGAAAACACGCCCACAAAGGCCAAGATCAAGATGAAAGTGCCCAAGAATCGATTTGGGATGAACACCATCTTCGCGATGTATTTCGTTGAGACGAGCAAGGTAACCACCACGAGAATGTTGATGATCAACAAAGCGATAAAAAGGCTGAAGAGGAAATCCGCGTTATTCGTGAAAATATCAGGGCCTGGTTTGATGCCTGCATCGAAGAACACAACCATCATCATTGCCGTCAACGCCTCGCCCGGAACACCAAGGGCCAGAAGAGGTATCATCGCCGCAGCTGGCACGGCGTTATTTGCAGTTTCAGAGGCGATCAAACCTTCGGGGCTGCCATGGCCAAAACGCGATGGGCGTTTCGAAAGCGCGCGGGCGGTTGAGTAACTGAAGAACTGCGCGACGAATTCGCCCACGCCTGGGATGATCCCCATGATGGACCCATATGCGGCAGAGATTGGGGCAACGATGGGATGTTTACCGAGCTCCTTGAATCCGCGCAACAAGCCGCCCTTTAGTCGCGCCTCTGGCGGGTCGTCATCTTTGCCAGTCAAAAGGACCAACGCCTGACTGATAGCAAAAATCCCCACAATCACTACGATTAGATTGAAGCCTGAATAGAGGTATTCAATGTCAAAGGTATAGCGGTCGATTTTCTTGGTGGTTTGGCGACCCACGAGCGAAATGATGAAGCCAACGCCAAAGAGGAGCGCCGCGATGCCCATGTTTTGACGATGAGCAGCGATCAACAGCACAGCTCCAAGTGCTGCGGCCATAAAAATATCGCGTTGACCAAATAGGGCGCCCAAATCGCGCAAATATGGGCCGAAGAGCATCAAAGAGCCCAATGCAAGCAGAATTGAAAAGCACCCGCCAAAGAAACTTGCCGAATAGGCCAGTGACAGCGCACGCGCGGCCTCCCCCCGTCTAGTCATGGCATAGCCGTCATAGGTTGTGAGCGCGTTAACGGGTGTGCCGGGTGTGTTTATCAGGATTGCGGGGATCGCCCCGCCATACATTGACGATCCGTAAACGCCCAAGAGAAGGACAAGGGAAACAAGATCGGGAAGAAAGACGGTTGCGGGCAGCAATATTGCGATTGCAATTGCAGGGCCAATGCCAGGCACCGCCCCAATTGCCAAACCGCCAATTGAACCGATTAGGATCGCCACCAGCACTTGTAGCGACATGAGGTTATTCAGCCCTTCCCAAAATGCCTCCATCAGAAATACACCTTCATGAAGGTTTCAAGATTCTGCGGCAATTGTTCATAAAGCCAAATATTCACCGGTGTTTTGATTTGCAGGAAAGTGCGAAAAATCAAAACGATTGTGAGTGAGGCAAGAAGGGATAGACCCAGCCATTTAGGGCCACGATAGCCAAGGCGCATGGGAAGAAGCATACCAAGCAGAAGGGTCGAGAAAAGATAGCCAAGAATGGGCACCATATACGTGTAGACCAGGAAATAGGCGACAAATTCTAGGGCGCTCAACCACTTGGAAAACTCGTAGCGCATATCAGTGGGTTGTTTGAAACGTTTGCGCCATTTGAACGTTTTTACTGATGCGCGAAGATTGATCAGTGCAGCGGGCACAAGAATGGCAAGGGCAAGTAGCGGTCCAACCCAACCTTGTTTTAGGATGCGACCAAAACGAGAAAGGCGTCCCTCTGCCTCGATAAGTCCGAGCTGTTGACCGAGATAAGTCAGAAATCCATCGGGGAGTTTGCGATCCGCCCAACCCGTATGGGTGAAGAATGTGATAAGCAGGAAGCCTGCAATGGCAAGCATGACAGCAGAGAAGAACAGATCACCGCGTCCGCGTCTGAAACGAAATAAATCTTCGACCTTAATCTTGGCGTCACTTGGGGTTTCGGATTGAAAGGCATCCAGTTCCGCGTCGGAAAACGGACTTTGAAGCAGGATATCTTTCTGATTAGAATTCAAGGCTTTACAATCCCTTGTTCAACCCATTGATCGAACTTTTCGATCACCTTGTCGGCGAATTCTTGATCGCCGATATGGCAAGACAGAGTTTCAACTGAAGCCTCTCCAAAATCACTATTTTTCAATGTGTTATTGAATGAAGCTAACCCTTCGGGGTTATATCCAGGTTCGCCCTCGCGATCCCATTCGACGATGCCACCTTCTGTGATGAAAACCTGTGTTGGCGATGTTGCAGAGGCGGCGCGGGTAGCGAATTCTTTGGCGACTTTATCCCGCTCTTCAGAAGTCAGAACATAAGAACCGATCAGGCGATTATGGGCGTGATACGGGTGATCTTTCCATTTGTCGCCGTGATCTGACCATTCAGGCACATCGACGAAATCGGAACACCCTGCCGCGAGCATTTGGGGTGTTCCATTGCGTCCCGCAGATAACATCCGGTCATCGCCCGCGGTCACCAGCGAACCATGCACGGCATTTGCAAGCTCTTGACCGCAGAAATCCATCACACAGCAAAACTTGCCTGCGGCAGCTAGGGTTTCAAAGGCACGCCCACCCATGCCCGTTGAGTGAAAGACAGCGACATCAAAACCACGTTCCTGCAATGGGGGAAGTAGTTTTTTCATATAGGTGAGCGCAGAGGAACCCAGCGAGGTCATGCCGATAAGAGGTTTGTCAAAGTTTAACCCCGTTGCTGAACGTGCCGCCCCGACTACAGCACCAGCTGCCTGTGAAAGCGTAGATTTGCAAAGCGCGTTAAGCCCGTAAAGCCCACCGGCCCACAGGACCATTTGCGCATCGGGTGGGATGCGATCGGTCGGTAAAAGAGGTGAGAAAGCGACGGTAGATACAATAATTTTTGGCACGCCCAATGGAAGTGCGTTTGCGACATCTAGCGCTAGATCCGTACCCATCGTGCCGCCGAGCGCAATCATTGCTTGTACGCCGCCATTCGCAACCAAACGCGCGGCCTCAAGGCTGGCCCCAGTCGCCATAATTTGCATCGCGTGGTTTTCATCCGCTGCAGTTTGGACATCTTTAATGGATTTACCCGCAGCCTTGGCCACATCCTCTTTGCTTATCTGAATAGGCAGGCTGGTGTCCCCCAAAACGGAAACGTCCATTGAAATGGCTTCGCCGCCCGCCTCTGTAATCTTTTCCAGAAGGAAACCCAGCTCAGGCTCTTTCGTGTCAAACGTGCCTATGACGAGGATTTTCGGCGTCATAGCTGTATCCAGGCGGTTTTGAGTTTCACATATTTATCGAGTGCGTAAAGCGACTTATCAGCACCGTTGCCCGAGCGTTTATGGCCCGCCAAAGGCACGGTGATATCTGGTCCCCCATAGGTGTTCACGTGAACGACGCCTGCATCAATTGCGCGGATCATCCGATGGGCACGGGAAAGATCAGATGTGTTCACTCCAGCTGCCAGTCCATAGACGGTGCTATTTGCAATTTTTATAGCCTCTTCATCGGTTTCAAAGCGCATGATCCCGACAACGGGGCCAAACACCTCTTCCTGCGCAAGGGACATATCAGAGGTAACATCAGCGAAAACAGTGGGCTGCATGTAGGTGCCGCCTGTTTCTTTCAATATCTGTTCGCCACCTGCTGTTAGACGTGCACCATCCGACTTCGCCCTGCCTACGTGACCCAGATCGGCGTCGAGTTGGGTTTGGTTCACAACCGCACCTGATTGCGTGGTAAGATCAAGCGGATCCCCAACCTTCATGTCACTAGCGAAACTCGACAGCTTCTCCACCACCTCGTCATAAATTGGCGCTTCGACTAGCAATCGAGAACCTGCGACGCAAACCTGACCTGAATTTCGGAAGATACCATTGGCGCCCGCTTTGATCGCGGCATCAAGATTGGGAGCGTCAGCAAAAATAAGATTTGGTGATTTACCACCCAATTCCAAATAGACGGATTTCATATTCGATTTTGCGGCGGCTTCCATAATTTTGCCGCCAGTTTGCCCAGAGCCCGTGAAAACCAATGCATCAATATCCATATGTTCCGACATGGCTTGCCCAACCACGGCGCCAGAGCCGGTCAGCGTATTTAAAGTGCCAGCGGGAAGGCCCGCTTCATGACAAATCTCTGTCAGTCGAAGAAGTGAGAGTGAGGCTTGTTCGGCTGGCTTGAGGACCACGGAATTGCCCATGGCAAGGGCAGGCGCGATCTTCCACGCGGCGATCATTAAGGGGAAGTTCCAAGGGACAATCGCGCCGATCACGCCCACGGGCTCTTTGTGGATTAGACCCAGTACGGATGGGTCTGTAGGGGCGATGTCACCCATGACCTTGTCACAGCATTCAGCATAAAATCGAAAGGTTGCCGCGGCGGAGCCCGGTTCGGCCGTTGCCGCCATGGCAATCTCTGTTCCATTGTCGCGAACGCCAAGTACGGCTAGCGCATCGGCATTCGCCTCGATTGCATCTGCAATGCGGTGCATGATTTTTTTTCGCCCCGCAGGCGCCATTGCAGACCAATGCCCTGCTTCGAAAGAGGTGCGTGCTGCAATCACGGCGGCATCCACGTCTTCCACGCCTGCTTCTTGGAGGGTGGTAAGCGGCTGCCCGTCGATCGGTGATGTGATTTGACGTGTCTGATTTGATTGAGAGGCGACGGCCTGACCATTGATCCAAAGCATCTGTGGCGCGATTTCGAGCGCGCGCAATTCGTTGATGCGGTTTTGATCCAGTGCCATTTTCTCTCCCTTGCGGTTCATATAACGAACCATTGGCTCAAATAATGCTTGACGATTCTGGCTGTGCAGTCAAGAATATTATTAAACTTGTTAAATATTCATCCTAAATGACAACCGTAGATAAAGCCCTTTCGCTTCTTGAGCATTTTGATCACCTAAGCCCTGCGCTGGGTTTGGCAGAGCTGACTCGCCGATCAGGTTATGACAAAGCAGCCGTGTTGCGCCAGTGTTCTGCTTTGGTGCGCGCGGGATTGCTGGAGCAGGAGGATGCATCGCGGGCTTATCGTCTGGGCGGCGAGATATTGCGATTGGCGGCGTTACGAGAAGCCAGTCAACCCATCCGAAAATTGATGCACGAGGTTCTTGTTAGTATCGAGTCGGAAACGCACGAGACCTGTCACGGCAGTCTGTTGCAGGGCTATCGTTTGAACAGCGTTGCTATTTGCGAAGGGAAAATGGCGCATATTGTGCGGATCGAGCCGGGCTTGGTGTTACCTATACATGCAACCGCATCAGGTCATGCGGTGCTTGCCTTTGCCAGTCCGTCGTTGAAATCGCGTGCTCTGCAAAAGGAGTTGGAGCCCCTCACGGTTGCCAGCCCCATATCAACTGAGACCATCGAGAACAGCCTTGAAGAAACGCGATCGCGTGGTTTCAGCAAAGCCGTTGGCTGGTATGAAAGTGGTGTGACCAGTTTTGCAGCGCCCATTTTTGATGCGATCAAACAGCCCATCGGTGCGGTATCAATCGCGGCGCCCACATCTCGCGTTGATGCCGATTTTGAACCTACAATTGCGCCCCTTTTGATAAATGCGTCCCATCTGCTGACCGATAGGTTGGGTGGGCAAAGCCCCGAACATTACCCCGCTATAGCGTAGGAGAACGAGATGACCGCAAATGCGAATTTCTTAAAAGAACATAATGCCAAGCATATGTGGCACCCAATGGCGCATCCTGCTGATATGCGGGCAAAGCCGCCCAAGGTTTTGGTTGGGGCAGAGGGGGTGACGCTAACGGATGTGGA